>CAYVGM010000069.1:0-5331 GCA_964451125.1 uncultured Chitinophagales bacterium | reverse complement strand
TATGACCATAGGCTTCGACGGCAAACGTTTATATAATAACCACACAGGACTAGGCAACTATTCCCGAACGGTTTTGCACTGGCTGTTGCAATTTTATCCGAAGGAACAATACAAAATCTTTGTTCACGAAAAATATTTTAATGATACGCCATATAAATATACCGATTTTACCGACAGAACAATTTTATCGGATGCATTCAGCGCCGACTTGTGGCGATTTAAAAATATAGAACAAGACATTGCCAAAGAAAGCGTTACCGTGTTTCATGGGTTAAGTAACGAAATACCGGAATTGCCAGCAAACATTAACAAGGTCGTTACTATACACGATGTTATTTTTCATAAACTGCCCAAAACATTTCCGTTTATCGACAGGCAGATGTATGCCTACAAAACTAAAAAAGCCTGTCATGTTGCAGATACGATTATTGCTGTAAGCGAACAAACAAAACAAGATTTAATCGAATTGTTTAAAATTAATGAACAAAAAATAAAAGTAGTTTATCCAACCTGGAATAAGGAATACGAACACGATGTACATTTTGTTTTAAAAGATGAATTCTGGAATAAATACAATCTGCCACGCGATTTTGTGTTGTTTGTTGGTTCTATCAGCAAGCGTAAGAACTTTACACGATTGTTGCAAGCGATGAACACGGCAGAAAATAAAGATAAAAATCTGGTAGTGGTTTCTAATGGTGGCGATGAGTATGACAAAGCCGAAAGCTATATTTATGAAAAAGGCATGGAAGGGAGAATTTTCTTCTTGAAAGAATTGCCCTGGTACGAGCTGCCTATTATTTATCACATGTCGCAGGGCTTGGTCTATCCGAGTTTATATGAAGGGTTCGGGTTGCCCATTCTGGAAGCCTTGCGCTGTGGCAAGCCGGTAATAGCCAGCAATGTATCCTCTATGCCCGAAGTAGGAGGTGACGCCTGTATTTTTATCGACCCCACGGATGTGGAAGCCATATCCAATGCCATTCATTTTATCTATTACAACCTCGAACATGCCGCCGAAATCAGAAATAAAGCCATTGCCCAAGCCATGAAATTCAATCCTGAAAAGATGGCTAAGGAGTTGATGGATATTTATAAAGATTAACGCTTATTTTTTTCCAAATAAACCACCAAGAGCCAGATTTAATCTAAAATACGGGTACATCCTGTCTAAACTTCTCTCTTTATTAAGATATGTATTATGCCCAGATCCGTCAGTTTTATATCCTGTGTCTAATCTTTTTTCCTTTGATTTTGTAAAACCCAGAGAGAATGAAAAATCAAGAGTTACAGGTTCAAAATCCCGCTCCCATCCAAAATTTAAATGAAAATAAATATTATTAACTTTTTCTTTCATAACTTTCGAAGGGTCTGTATAGCCTGTAGAATCTACCATTTGAGCCTTATAGGTACGGATTGCATATTCAACTTCAGGTGAAATATAAAAGCCATCAAAATAATCACTCGTAACAAAAAAACGAGGAGCAGCAGAAATTGAAACGCCAAATCCACTCTTTCTCGTAGCAAAGAAATAGTAATCATCATCTACATCATATTCACCTAAAGCATAATTCCAGTTTGGGTTGTCATTATATCTGGTTAAACGTCAGTGCCGGGTAGAAATTTCCAATAAAATCACGGAAAGTAAGCCCTACACTGCCTTGTATAGTTAAGAAATCTGTTATATAACGTTCATAATATACCGGAACACATCCATAAGCTGGACTTAAAAGTCCAACCTTAATGTTGTTTTTGGGAAATGATTTCTTCTTTTTAGAAACCAATTTTTTATTACCCTTATTATCTGTCTTGATTTCAAGATTTGTAGTGTCATCATCAAATCGGATGATAGTTGTACCTTGTCCTTTTATGGTGGAAAATGTAAAAAAATAAAATAAAAAGGTTAGGATTACTCGCATAAATGTATAATTTTGTGCAAAGATAAAACAAGTTCAGATAAAACAATCACGCTTAATATGAAAGGATTATTTTTATTTTTAAACCTCTGCACCTTAGTGCTTTCCATGATTGCTCAAGAAGTAAAGCTTACTTGGAGTCCTGAAATTGAACTTAAAAAGAAAGAATCAATAAGTGATATTATTCATGCAGACAAATCAGGGATAACATACACTACAGTTGAAAGAAAAGGTGGTATGATGGGATACTATAAACCATCAACATTTAAATCCGTAGAAAAACTATCTGCCAACTTTGCTCCGGTATTTAGTAAAGCAATTACTGCGTTTGATGATGATTATGCTATTCAAGATTTTTATTATACTAAGAATCATTACTTGATTTTTGTAAGTAAGCATTTCAAAAAAGAAGACCAGACAAAATATTATGTGGCAAACATGGATATGAATGGTAATATCAACGGGAATGCCAAAGAATATTTTACGGCTAATAAGGATGATTTTGCAGAAGCTGCCAATTTGTCCATTTCCTATGCTCCTGATAGTTCTCATTTTTTAGTTGTTGCTGAGCGAGGACTTTCTGCATCTTTTGGTTATAAAGCACTAAGAGAGCAAAACAAAAACAAAAAAGCAGAGATGAAATTAGTGCTTATCGATTTGGATAATACAGGTAAAAAACTATGGTACAAAACTATCGAGGTAGAAAATAAAGAGGACCGTTCTGTAGTCATTAAACAACAGGCAATAAATAGTAAAGGTGATGTTTTCTTTTTAGTAAAAGAATATAAATCTGACAAACCTAAAGAAACGATTAAAGATGCAAATGGGAATAAAGTACCCGGGTATGCTTATTATGTTTTAAAAATCTCCGACAAAGGTCAAACGACTAAAAAGTTTAATGTTGATTTGGGTAAATCATATATCAACTCAGCGGATTTAAAAATCAATAGAAACACGGATAATGCCATTATTTCCGGTTTTTATAATGATCAGGATAATGAAGTACTTAAAGGATTGTTTTATTTTGAAATTGATCAATCTAATGCAGTTGTAAAGAAAAACAACAAGGATTTTCCGGATGAATTTATTCAGGAATTTAAAAAACATAAAGAAACTAAAAAGGACAAAAAAAATAATGATAATGATGATGACGGATTGGGGAAAGGGTTTACAATAGATGCTTTATTACCTCGTGAAGATGGTGGTAGTTATCTTACTTCAGAATACTTTTTTTCTAACACTGTTTGTACAACATCATCTAATGGTTCAACAAGATGTAATACCTATTATTATCACTACGATATACTAGTTGTAAATATTTCTCCTGACGGAAATATTCAATGGTTCTTCAGAATCCCTAAAAGACAAATGGAAGTCAATATAAATAGATATGCTTCATACGTTAGTACAGTTTATGATAATAATTTATATATATTGTTTAATGATAATACAAAAAATATGGATAATGAAGATGATGAAAAATCAACTACTACAAATCGCTTTAATAAAGCTATCTGTGCATTAGCTAAATTGGATATTAATAAGAATTTTAGCAAAAAAGAATTATTTAAAAATGATGAGGTAGAGAAAATATTAGCCCCTTTCAAATCCAGGATTTTGGCTAATAATGTAATCATACTTTATACAGACAAGTATCGCGACAATGACCCAAAATTGGGAAAACTTGAAATAGAAAAATAACCTGAGTGGTTATAGCTCTTTATAGCGGCGGCCCGGAGGGCCGCCGCTTTCTTATTTATCAAAACCGTATCTTTGTTCTACTCTTAGCAATAAATACGCTACAGTATCATGAAACATACCTTACAACTTGCGCTGCCACCGGAAATCGCTTTTGACGATGCTGAATTTTATAACTTTATACGTCAACATTTCGGCATTAAGAATGAAAACTCCTTTCACGTGCGCCTCCTCAAAAGAAGCATTGACGCCCGCAACAGGAATATAAAAGTAACCCTGCAAGCAGAAGTTTATATTGACGAAAAACCCGAAGCACTGCTACATTATTCTAAGAACTATAAAGCTCCAAAGACTAATAAAAAATGTGTTATCATCGGTGCCGGACCTGCCGGTTTGTTTGCTGCTCTGCGCTTACTAGAACTCGGCATTAAACCTGTAATCTTAGAAAGAGGAAAAGATGTACAACTTCGCCGCCGGGATTTAGCCAATATCAACAAACACAATATCGTAAACGAAAATTCTAACTATTGTTTTGGTGAAGGCGGTGCAGGTACCTACAGCGATGGCAAATTATATACGCGTTCAAAAAAAAGGGGCGATATTCAGCGAGTTTTAGAAATTCTCGTAGCCCATGGCGCACAGGAAAATATCTTGTTTGAAGCCCACCCGCATATCGGTACCAACAAACTGCCCAAGGTGATTGAAGCAATAAGAAATACGATACTGCAACATGGTGGCGAAATTCATTTTAATACACGGGTAACTGATTTTAATATTCAACAACAAAAATTACAAAGTGTATTGGCTCATGTTGAAGAAAAGGATTTCACGCAGTTGAAAAACTTTGAAGCCGATGCGTTTATCCTTGCTACCGGGCATTCGGCGCGCGATATTTTTGAATTGTTACATAGAAAAAATATCGCCATAGAACCCAAGCCATTCGCATTGGGCGTGCGCGTAGAGCATCAGCAATCGCTGATAGATAACATACAATACCATGGCGAACATTCCAAGTATTTGCCGGCTGCTGCTTACAGTTGGGTGGAACAAATTCAGTATAACACCACCACCAAGGCTGTTTTTTCTTTTTGCATGTGCCCGGGTGGTTTTATCGTGCCGTCTGCTACCAAACAAAATGAAATGGTAGTAAATGGCATGTCGCCCTCCCGCAGAGATTCACCTTATTCTAATTCAGGCATTGTAGTAGCTATTGATGAAGAAGACTGGAAACCGTATAATGAATATGGCGCACTGGCTGCCCTGGAGTTCCAAAGAAATATAGAAGAAAATGCATGGAGCTGTTCAGGAAAAACACAAACGGCACCTGCACAATTGGTCGGCGATTTTATTCAGCATAAAACGTCAAAAGAGTTGCTGCCAACTTCTTATCAACCGGGAATCGTGGCTGTGGACATGCGCAGTTTTTTATCAAATTCGGTTAGCTATTGTTTGCACGAAGGGCTAAAGCTTGCAGGCATGAAAATGCGGGGTTATGCTACAAATAATGGTCAAATTATTGGAGTGGAAAGCCGGACATCTTCTCCGGTGAAAATCCCAAGAAATCCCGAAACTTTTGAGCATACGCAGGTGAAATGTTTATTTCCATGTGGCGAAGGTGCAGGCTACGCCGGAGGTATTATGAGTGCCGCCATAGATGGCGAAAAATGCGCAGAAGCTGTGTGGAAGATAGTAGGAGGTGGTTATTGATAAAAAAAAT
>CAYVGM010000068.1:0-11334 GCA_964451125.1 uncultured Chitinophagales bacterium | reverse complement strand
CTGACTCACCGAATAAGGTGATTTTTTTGTTTGTGTGAAATTTTTAGTGGCATCATCTCTAATTTATCTCCTCTCTTTTCCGTAAATTACTCATCAAATTATGCCGGAAACGCAAACTAATAATAATGGTATGCAATTGTTGCTGCAATTGAAAAACAACCAGATGAATGCCTTGCTGGAAGCTACTAAGGCTATCAATGATAATGTTTCTTCAGAAGGTTTGTATCAGCTTTACAAATATGCCATTGAAGAGAATCTTGGTGTTTCGGATATTGCCTTATTTATGTTTGATCAGACCTGGAAGCGAGTAGTTTGGCAGCGCACCCAACAGACAGACACATTTATACCGGTAAATGCCTGGTTTGAGCAATATAAAAACACACAGGAACTGACTAAAGAAGAACAAGCTTCGTTTAGTGGCTTTAAATATATTATTCCGGTTTATCACAAACAACAGCCTCTTGCACTTGCCTTGCTTGGCGAAATACAGGAAGACAATATTCACCATAAAGACGAATTATTAGAATTTGCTCAGGTCTTTACCAATGTAATTACCGTTGCTGTCGAAAATAAACGTCTATTTAAACGAGAAGTTGAAAAGAAAAATTACGACAAGGAACTCGAACTGGCATCAAAAGTTCAAGGGATGCTTATTCCCAATAAACTGCCTAAAAACACGATGTATGAATTTGCCGGTTTGTATTTGCCGTTTAAGGGAATTGGCGGTGATTATTACGATGTCATTCATATCAATAAAGATGAGTTTGTTTTTTGCATAGCTGATATTTCAGGGAAAGGTGTGGCAGCGGCATTGGTAATGGCTAATTTACAAGCCTATCTGAACGCCACTTTGGGGTTGGGTTTTTCAAAAGAAAAACTGATAGAAAAACTCAATCAGAAAATTTATTCTATCACTAACGGTGAAAATTTCATTACCCTGTTTATTGCCAAATACAATATTATCAGCAGGGAATTGGAATACCTGAATGCAGGTCATATTCCACCGATTTTAGTACATGGAAATCGGGTAGAATTACTGGAATGCGGTACTACACTTTTGGGTATTTTCGAAGAATTGCCAAAAATAGAATTCGGCAAAATCCACATCAAACCGGATACGACAATTTTATGTTTTACGGATGGTTTGTCTGAGTTGGAAAACAGTGATGATGAAGTGATGGGCGTAGAGCGACTGAAACAATTTGCACTTACCCATCATAAACTCGGAGCTGAATTGTTCAACAAAATATTGTTTGACAGCATCAGTAAATTCAAGGGCAATGCTCTTTTCAATGATGATATCAGCGTATTGACCGCTAAGATATTTTAGATTGTTTTTCCCTGCTTTCCAATACCGCTAAATTAACCAGTACTGCTGCACAGATATAAAAAAGCGAACCCACTTTATTAGCCTCTACCAAATCGCTCAGACTGTTATTAATCAAAAAAACGACAATACAAAGTGTAAAAGCCAGCACGTATTTTTTTTGAGCATGATTAATTTGATGATAGGTATTTTCAGCCGTAATCAGCAACGCTGCAATCAGCAAAACAAACAAGATAAATGCCGGTACACCTTGTTCGGTCAATAATAATAAGAAATAATTATGCACGGTAGATTTTTCTTCATTATCACTGATATATGTTTCGTAAGCCGTAACTGTGTATTTTTTATATTGCGAAACGAAATTATTCGGACCCACTCCAGTTAAAGGATGTTTTTTAAATAAATGCACTGCAGCAATCCATCTGTAAAAACGCTCAACCGTACTCATATCTTCCATCTCAAAGGTAGATGACAAATGCTCACTCAAATCTTCATGATAAATGGTGTTCTCATAATTAGGCGCATATTTTAAATAGGTGTTGTCATGCAGGATATAAATACTGAAAATAAAAATACCCAATGCGCTCAGTGCCAAAACTAATTTTGTCAAACGGAAACGCATAATTAAGTAATACACACCCATGGCTAAAAATGCCAGCCATGCTCCACGGGTAAATGAGAAATAAATGGCTGCAATAAAAAGTGGAACGCTTAATCTCAAAAATTTGTAGATAAAAGAATCCTTTTTATACCAATTCATAGCCATGGGAATAAATGGAAAAATCATGGTAATAAACACGGCGTAATTCACATGATTCCGATAAATGGGATGGACTGACTGCGTGATGGTATCAAATGTAAATCCATATAATGCATGTCTCACCATCACATAACAAACACTAAAAAATGTAGGAATAAATACGCACCAAAAAAACTTGCGAATATTTTTTTCACTTCTTATAAATAATAAAGGTAACACAAAGAAAACGGCGATATACCAAAATTTAGCCAGCAAATATTTGACAGATAATAGCAGATTGGCAGAATAAATTGCGGCAACACCACTCCATAAAAATTGCAAAATAATAAGTGTTGTGATGACATGTTGAAATGCAGATTTTCTCAATAAATCATAGCGATAAACCAGATAAATTACAGTACACACACAGAGCAGCATTACGATAGGTTCAGAAGGAATATCCAAGCCGAGGCTGCCAAATGTATACTCAATAGAAAATGGCATAACACACAGCATAATATAGAATACTATTCGAAAATTGAGCAACGTAAGTAATCCAAAGAGCAGAGCAAAGGGCAATAAAGCTACCTCCGGGATTTTATAAATAAAAGCAGTTATCAGCAAGGTCAACGACAAAGATGCAATTGTCCAAAATGCGGATGCCGCATGGCGTTGAATAAAATCAATCGTGTTTGAATCCGAAGCGGTCTGCATTTTTATAAAGTTCAATAATAAGTGCTGTAAGACAAGCTAAAATAAATGAGCCGATAAGCGTGGACAAAACGATAAGCCAACGGATGGGTTTACATTTTTTTATAGCCGGGGTCGGGTTTTCTACGATATACATCGTCTTAAAGGTATTGGAAGAAGCAACAGTATATTGATCGCGGATGGTAATAAATTTTTTAAGCTCTTCAGCATCTGAGCCATTCGCTTTTTTTAATGCTATCTGTTCATCAAGTAATGTGAGTACATTTGTTTTGTTCACCAACAACATATTGCGATAAACGGAATCTGAATATTGTACAATATCCTTTACCACAGCAGCCGCCAGCTTCTTATCTCTGTCCATAAAAGTAACTTCGAGTGCTCCATTATCATTGCGGATGGCATCAAAATTAGAATTAAATTCCAATTCAGTATAATATCGATATAATTCCGATTCATCCTTCTCAATATCATAATGCTTACTCAGGTTATGTTTATCAATAATGTGTGTAATGGCCGGCTCTGAGGTGAGTATAGTCAAAATACGGTTAATTTCGTCTTTGCCACCGAATGGATAAACACCTCCCGCTTCTTTTTCATTAAAGAGTGCTGCTCTGTCCGTACTTACAGGGTTAGACAAATAAAATATCATTTTCGACTTGTAATAAGGGGGCATTATGGATGGCATAGTCAGGATAATGCTGACAATGACGGCAAACAGACAAAACAATAAAATATGTTTCTTCCATTTGTACACTAATTTCACAATTTCAATCATACGAATAATAAACACTAAAAGTAAGTAAAAGATTGTACGCTATGACAAATTCTTAACTGATAAAATCAAAAAATGGAATTTTTTCCACTATTCTACTACAACTAATTTGTCGTCTTTTCTGCCTCTTCTGATGAGTAGATACTTGTTTTTTATCAAATCAGTGGTCGTAATAATTGCCTGTACATCGGCAAATTTTTCCATATTCAGACTCAGTCCATTTCCTTGCATAAGTTTGCGCGCCTCCCCTTTTGACGGAAAAATTGCTGTCTTTTCTGCTAATAAATCCAGGATTGGAATTCCCTTTTCGATATCATTTTTGGATATAACAAAAGTAGGTACGCCCTCGAATATTTCTAAAAAGTCAGTTTCATCAAGCTCCATGATTTTAGATTTCACATCTTTGTCAAACAAGATGGCACTCAGCTGTTGTGCATGCACCAAATCCGCAGGAGAATGTACTCTTTCTGTGATTTCTTCTGCCAATGCCTTTTGTAAGATGCGCAAATGTTCGTTGCCTTCATGCTGTTGCTCTAAAGCTTCTATTTCTTCTCTGTTTTTTAATGAAAATATGCGGAAGAGCGTTTTTACATCCTTATCATCAGCTGCCAGCCAAAACTGATAAAATTTATACGGAGATGTTTTGTTTTTATCTAACCAGATGTTGCCACTTTCTGATTTTCCAAACTTTGTGCCATCTGCTTTTTTTATCAATTGGGTTGTTAACGCATACGCTTCACCTGCCTCTTTTTTGCGTATCAGTTCAGTACCTGTTACAATATTTCCCCATTGGTCACTGCCACCCATTTGCAACATAACATTATTATTTTTCCATAAATGGTAAAAGTCATAGCCCTGCACCAACTGGTATGAAAATTCGGTAAAAGACATACCGGA
Organism: uncultured Chitinophagales bacterium; assembly: GCA_964451125.1. Taxonomy (GTDB): domain Bacteria; phylum Bacteroidota; class Bacteroidia; order Chitinophagales; family JADIYW01; genus JADJSS01. The sequence goes on along the minus strand of CAYVGM010000068.1, from coordinate 6,888 downwards.
TTCCAAACGGTTCTGAACCGAATCTTTGGCCATCATATAATTTACGGTAATGTATTTGCCTACATCCCTGATAAACTGCAAGAATGAAAATTCCTTGAACCAATCATAATTATTAACTATCTCGGCTGAATTTTCCCCACAATCAAAATCTAAAAACTTCTCCAATTGTTTCCGCTGACAGGATAAATTGTAGTTAAGTTCTTCTTCATTCAGCATATTTCGCTCCGAACTCCTTCCGCTTGGATCGCCCACCATGCCGGTTGCACCACCTACTAATGCTATCGGCTTGTGTCCGCAACGCTGAATATGCAATAAGGTCATTAGTTGTACCATTTTGCCAATGCCCAGGGAATCGGCGGTCGGGTCAAAACCGATATAGCCTTTTACCATCTGTTTATTCAGTAAATCTTCAGTTCCGGGCATAATGTCGTGCAACATCCCCCTCCATTTTAGTTCTTCAACAAAGCTCTTCATTTTAATTAAAATGTAAATTGTAATAAACTACAAAATTATTGTTTACCAGCCATTTAACCATGCAACTTAATTTCGTTTATTATTATCTTAATATTATCGGAAAAATAGTAAATTTACTTTGCTGAAGTGTCGGCAAAAACTAAATTTACACATGAATTGTATTGGTATGATTAAAAAAAGAGGAAATATTTATCTGCTACTGGTTGTAATTATTTCAGGAATTTACACTGCAAGTGCCAAACCTCCGAAATACAGTAATGATTTTATGTATATCGGCGTAGGTGCAAATAATTTCGGGCTGGGAAATGCAGTAGTGGCCAACACCGGAGATATTACATCCGGATACTGGAATCCGGCTGGCTTGGTACGCATACAAACCAACCTGCAGTTTGCCTATATGCACAATGAGTATTTCGCCAGTATTGCAAAATATGATTATGCCGGTATTGGAGTACCCTTAGACAGTAATAAACATGCATTTGCCATAAACTTTATGCGATTTGGAGTAGATGATATACCGAATACGTTAGATTTAATAGATGCTGACGGCACAGTGAACTATGATAATGTAAAAAACTTTTCTGTAGGTAATTATGCCTTTTTGCTTTCTTATGCTCGAAATATCATCAAAGGCTTATCTGTGGGGGCGACTGCAAAAATAGTACATAATAAGGCAGGCGGATTTGCCAAATCATGGGGTTTTGGTGTTGATATAGGTGCTATATATCAAATAAAAGACTGGAAGATAGGATTAACCGTTAAAGATATTACCACAACTTTCAATGCCTGGTCGTTCAGCTTTACAGATAAAGAGAAACAAATTCTGGACGCCACAGATAATGTGATTCCTGTAAGCTCCACGGAGCTAACCTTACCCAGAATTCAGTTTGGTGCATCGTATAACAAGACCTTTAAAGACAAGATAGAATTGATGGCAGAACTTGATTGGGAATTAACAACTGACGGTAAACGGAATACACTCATTTCTTCAAAAGCCATCAGCTTGGATCCTCGTCTGGGTGTAGAACTAGGCTTATGGAAAATCGGCTACCTGCGCGGTGGCATCAGCAATTTCCAGAAGATGACAAATGTGAGTACAGGAAAACAAAAATTTACTGTTCAACCCAGCATTGGAGTAGGTTTGCGCTATAAAAATATCGTTTATCTGGATTATGCATTTACTGATGTTGGAAAAACCAGTGAAAACCAATACTCTCATGTCATTTCATTAAAAGTGGGAATAAACAAACGTAAGCATAAAGAAAATGCTGAACTGATTAATGCAGCACCGCAAGAGAATGTAAACGGACAAGAACAACCGGCCAGTCAGCCAACAGAAATTCAAAGTCCGGAAAAAGAAAATAATAATAACGCTCAACCTAAATAATGAAAAAATTACTCGCAATAGTATTTCTTATCACATTATGCCGTAGTTTGGGCATTGCACAACCTTACGGAAACGAATGGATAGATTACAACAAGACTTACTATAAATTCAAAATTGCCCAAAATGGTTTGTGCAGGATAAATTATGCGGCACTAATCGGGACTGGTATACCGGCTGCTCAATTAAAAGGCACTGATTTCAAATTAATATGTAATGGTGAAGAAGTGCCCATTTATGTAACTACTGCCAATCAGTTTACAGCAAGTGATTTTATAGAATTTTATGGCAAAAAAAATGACGGAAGCGTTGACACCCGCTTATATAAAAATCCACTAGAGCAACCCAATCCATTTGTAAGTATGTTTAGCGATACTGCAACCTATTACTTATCATTAAGTCCCTTTACCATTAATAAACGGATAATAGACGAAGTAAATGACACCAGTATTGTACCCGAAAAAGAAAAGTATTGCTATTATTCTTTATACAATTACAACACACAGAATTTAGTAAAGGCTTATCCAATTTCAATATATTTTAGTAATCCTGCACTATACAACTCTGATTTTGGACTTGGTGATGGATTTCTTAGATCATACAATGGAAGCACATCTGGTGCAATAATTATGAATCCAAGTAACTTATATACTGATTCAAATGTTCTTGTATACAATAAAATTTTATTAATGCATGACGAAGGAACAAATATTGAAAGATTAAATATTGGTGGTTTTGATACGACACTTACATTTAATTTAAGAGGACCTACAATGGTTTCTTTTCATATTTCAAATATTGGATACCAGTCAAGTCCAAATTTAAATATAATACCTATTGCTAATGGAACTAAAATATCTATTGGCTATTATCTTCAACAGTATCCCAAAAAATTTATTTTTGATAACAACTCTAAATACAACTTTTCAATTAAGAAAACTGATGATGTTTATTTTGAAATTAAAAACTTTGACAATAAATCTACAGCTCCAATATTATATGATTTAGACAATAATGTTCGATATACCGGAATTACTGACAGTGTATTAAAGTTTCATCTGAATACAACCATTTATCCTAAGGAAAACCTATATCTAAGTTCACAAGCAGCAACAGATATTACCACTATAAGTTCATTAAAGTCAGTCAACTTTTCAATCCCTGTTCAGGGCAATTATTTGATTATTTCTAACCGAAAATTAAAAAACAGTTCAGCCGGAATAGACTATATAGATCAATATAAACAGTATCGGAATTCTCAGGCAGGTGGAGCTAATAATGCTCAGATATATTATTATGAAGATTTAATGGAACAATTCGGTTATAATATTGCTCAACATCCTCTTGGCATTCGCAATTTTATTAATTATGCAATTGACAAATTTACAGTCAAGCCAGAATTAGTCTTCATAATCGGAAAAGGATTCCCATTTACTTATAACAATAAGAATGCAACCATTTATAATCGTAGCCTAGTGCCTACATACGGAGAGCCGGCCTCTGACAATCTTCTAACTGCACGGTCAGCTATATTAAATGCACCTCAGTTAGGAATAGGCAGATTGGATGCAATAACCGGAGATGATATTAAGATTTATCTGGATAAAGTTAAAGAATATGAACAAACATTAAATGACACATTTAACGTTGCTGAAACTCCCTATAATAAATCATGGATGAAAAATGTATTACATCTGGCAGGTGGAAATAATAATTTTGAACAACAACTTTTCAGGAGTTATTTGGAAAATTATGCCAGTCTGATACAAGCTCCATCTTATGGTGCCACTGTATCCAGCTTGTATAAAAACTCATCTGACCCTATTCAAATTGCACAAAATATTTTCATTGATTCATTAATCAATACAGGCGTTTCCTTAATAACTTTTTTCGGGCATTCTGCAACTACTACACTGGATTTCAATTTAACACCTGAAAATTTCACCAACAGAGGACGATATCATTTTATGCTGACTAATGGTTGTTTTGTTGGTAATATTTTTGCCGATGCAGGACACTCGAGTTTATATAGTGACCGATTTGTTTTGACGCCAAACAAAGCTGCAATTGGATTTTTAGCTCCCATGACTTATGGCGTTTCATCCAACTTAAATGCATATTCTACTGAATTTTATCATCGCATTTCTAATACCATGTATAATGACAAGATTGGCAATATACTGAAGGCAACTTCATCCCAATTAATCAATAGCGGAGGACTCTTAGAACCTTCTGTAGCAGAACAGATGATTTATCATGGAGACCCCGGATTGAGAATAAATACCCATTACCGACCTGATTATTATATCGACCAATCTTCCATTACATTTGAACCTAATGTCATTAATACATCAGCAGATTCATTTTTACTTAAAGTTATTGTTCATAATTTAGGCAAAGCTATTTCTGCATATTATACAGTGAATGTAGATCGTATCTTGGCCAATGGTGAAGTCAGACATACTTCAGTACGTGTACCTTCAGCTATAAATGTTGATACCGTATATCTCTGGATACAGGGAGACCGCTTAAATGGCTCAGGAATTAATACCTTTAAAATAAAAGTAGATTACAATAATGAGATAGCTGAATATTCTGAATTAAATAATGAAGTAACCATCACTAAAACTATATTGGCAGATGATATCATTCCAATTTTTCCTTATGAATTTTGTATAGTAAACAGCCCGAACCCTGAGTTGGTATTTTCAACAGCCAATCCATTTGCCGCTCCCAAAACGTATATTTTTCAAATAGATACCACAGAAAACTTCAACAGCCCATTACTACAAACAGTACGGTTAACTCAACCGGGAGCAACTATAAAATGGACACCATCCGTTTCGTATCTCCAGAATAAAGTATATTATTGGCGTAGTGCCATTGATACCACAGCAGGAAATCCGGCTAACTGGCATATCAGTTCTTTTTTGTATAATACTTCATTGAATACTGGATGGAGTCAGTCACACTATTTTCAATTTAAAAAAAATGCATTTAATACACTGCTGTTAGGCAATGACCGAATATTTAAGTATCCGAACACTACCAGACAAATTAGTGTTCATAATATGTTATATGTAGATCAAGGTGTCGAAGCCTATTGGGATGGTTATCTGATTGCACGCAACGCATGGGCACGCAGAGGGTTTATTTTCTTTGTTTATGATGCCAATACCGGCAAAAACTGGCAAACCTATCAGATTGGGAATACTTGTAAAGGACCCTATCTAGATATCACCTGTAACAGATACCCGACAAATGTAATAGAATTTATTACAAATAGTTCTGTATCTCAAGCAGATGGAAAAGCAGAAAGACAAAAGGTAATAAATTTCCTAAACTCTATCCCATGTAATGCTTATGTATTAGGCTATAGCTTCTTTAATGCAGGCTACTCTCAATGGGAGGCTGACAGTACTTCTCCGGCAGATCAAACCTTATATACAGCCTTTGAACGCATTGGTGTAAATACCATTCGAAATCAGAGAGAAAATGAACCATTCGTGTTCTTTATCCATAACTGCGATCCAGGATTTAATAAAATACAGGTTAGCAGAACACCTACCTCAAATAACCCCGCTGGAATAATAGATACTTCATTTACATTCAGTGGAACATGGAATAAAGGTACTATGCAATCTACCATCATCGGACCGGCTAAAAACTGGAAAACTTTTCAAATGGATTGGCATGCCTTGGAAAATCCATATTACGATTATACCAATGTAAGCATCAGAGGTTTTGATACTTCGGGTACCAGCACTATTTATATGGATAATTTATTAAAAGGCATTCCCATAGATATCAGCAGCATTGATGCTAAAAAAACACCTTTTATTCAGCTTACCTGGAATACACAAGATGATTCATTCGGGACTGCCCCTCAAATGGATTTTTGGCGGGTTACCTATGATAAAGTACCGGAAGCCGTTGTCAATCCTACTATCCATTTTTCAAAAACAAGAGATACTATCGTATCCGGTGAAACGCTCTCTTTATCTGTTGCCGTAGAAAATGTTACCCCAATAAATATGGACAGCTTGCTCGTTCGTTTTACTATCAGAGATGCATCAGGAAATATTATAGTAGTGGATCAGCGCTATGCACCACTGCCTGGCAAGCAGTATCAAATCATCAACTTTAACTATGATTTTGCAGGATTCAATTTTACAGGACTAAACACGATTACTGTTGAAGTGAACCCTGACAATGACCAACCCGAACAATTCCATTTTAATAACTTTGCTGAATTTACCATATATGTTTTACGTGATAAAATTAATCCGATATTGGATGTAACCTTCGACGGCAGACATATCACTGATGGAGAATATGTTTCTTCTACACCGGAAATTTTATTGAGACTGAAAGACGAAAACAAATATCTGGCATTAAATGATACCAACGAATTTTTATTATACCTCTATTACCCCAATGCACCTACCACGCCTGTTTTAGTCGACTTACAACAATCTGATATAACATTTATACCAGCCGACCCAAGCAATTTGAGCCGCAATAATGAAGCCCGCCTCATCTTTAAGCCAACTCTGCAAGACGGCACCTATGAGCTGAGAGCACAAGGTATAGACCGCAGTCGCAATGATGCAGGTAAATACGAGTACCGCATTAAATTTAAAGTAGATTCCAAACCTACGATTACTCATGTACTCAATTACCCGAATCCTTTCAGTACCTCTACTCAGTTTGTATTTACCATTACCGGACAGCAAGTACCGGATAAACTGATGATACAGATATTCAGTGCAAGCGGCAAAGTAGTGCGCGAGATAAGCAAAGAAGAATTAGGCAACTTGCATATCGGCACTAATGTTACCGATTTTAAATGGGACGGCACCGATATGTATGGCGACAGGCTGGCAAATGGCGTTTATTTTTACAGAGTATATACCAAAAATACAGACGGCACCAACACCGAGTTAAAAGAAACCGGCATAGACAAATTCTTTAAACATGGCTATGGCAAACTCTATATTATGCGGTAAGTATAGCTTCGGCTTTAACGG
>CAYVGM010000067.1:5747-11343 GCA_964451125.1 uncultured Chitinophagales bacterium | reverse complement strand
TTCCTGAATGAAAAAGCATTAAAGATTTCAGTATTAAATCATACAGATAATGAATACTGGCTTTTATAAAGCGGATGGAAATGCCTGTTTCAGCAAGTTGCTCTATTAAAAGCTCTTCATCAAATTCATGAAGCCTATCCAATGCATCAAACAATATGACATACTGCTTTTCTTTTTGAATGACATGCCGGTTACTGTAGAGTTTAAATTGTCTCTTTTCAGACATACTCATAGACTTAACTAGTTGAAATACAGTATTATAATTTTTCATTTTACAAATTCAGACTTACTAAAAATAGTGTATTTTTTCAAAAATTACAACTTTCACTATATTAAATTTGAAAGACAAAGTACCAGCATTTTTTAATAACATGAAGAAACTTATACATATTTTATTATTTTTATTAATATTTGTAAATGCTAATGCACAATTAACAGTAAATACAGGTGTAACTGCAACAGCGTTAGTAAATACATTATTAGGTTCAGGCGTTACGGCTACCAATGTCAGCTTTCAAGGTGTAATGGGAACTGGTGCCAAGTATCAGGCAGGATCATTTACTGCAAGTGGGACAGTTGCAACCAACTTGGGTATAACAAGTGGTATTATATTAAGCAGTGGTCATGTTGGAGATATTCCGCTAAACATGTCTACTTTTCCCGGAGCAACTAGTTTTACCAGTTCAGGACTAACATCAACATGCTCAAACGGTGAAATCAGACAAGGTGGTACTTGCCCTGTATATATTAATGACGTGGATGTACTGGCTGGGAATAAAAATTATTACAATGCTGCAATTTTAGAATTTGATTTCGTTCCTCAAAACAGCACTGTTTCGTTCAGTTATGTTTTTGGTTCAGAAGAATATGATCAAAATGACGGAAGCGGATTTCCGGTTAACTACAATTGTTCTTCGTACAATGACAAATTCGGATTTATTATAAGTGGGCCCGGAATTAGCGGTGGGCAAGGTTATACCAATGATGGGAAAAATATTGCCAGATTATCAAATGGCTCTGAAGTTGCTATTAACTCCGTTAATGATGGCATAGTAGGCTCATACGGCGGTTCGCCTTCTGCTTCTGTATGCACATCTGCAAATCCGGCATGGACGAATGGCATTCCAACAACAGAATTTTTCGGTCCTATATATGGCATCCAGTTTAATGGAAATACAAAAAAACTAAGTGCCTATATCAGCGGATTAACTGCCGGATCTACTTATCATATCAAACTAATTGTTACTGATGTGAATGATGGCGCATACGACAGTGGTGTGTTTTTACAAGCTGCAAGCTTTACCTCTCCGGTTATCTTGCCTGTTGAATTGGTTTCTTTTTCAGCTGCATGTAAAGAAACTTATACGGAAATAAGCTGGACGACTGCAACAGAAAAAAACAATGACTATTTTATTTTACAAAAGTCTGCAAGTGATTTTATCTTCAAAGATATAGCAACCTTAAACGGCAAAGGAACAATAGCTAATGAACAGGTTTATACATATAAAGATTATGAAAAGAGTGCAAATTCCTACTATCAGCTTGTACAAGTAGATGCTGATGGTATGAAGCATAACAGCAAAATCATTTACAACAAACAGGAATGCGATAACGAAAACAATTTATCTGAAATGACTTGGCATTCAGCTACAAATTCAATTCATCTGCAGTTACAATCAAATCAAAACAATAATGCAGAGCTTATCGTAACGGACTTAAGCGGAAAACTCATTTTCAAAAAATCATTTGCATACGCAGCAGGATTAAACGAATTAGATTTTAATATACAAGACATCAATAATGGCATGTATATCTGCACGATAGCCGGTGAGAAAATAATAAAAAGCAAGAAGATATTAATTAATGCAAAATAGATAAACATGCGTAAATATTTACAGCTATTTCTATCTTATTTTTTAATTCCATTTTTGGTTATTATACAGTGGTCATTTTTGCAAGCACAAATATATGTTGGTGCATGGAATCCGATTCGCTATCCCAACTCAGGTGTTTGCGGATGGGCATTCCAAGATAATAATGCTGCCGGAACTTCCTCCGACCCGTATGCATCCATTGAGAAAGCACTGACAACAGCAATAAACAATAATACGCCAAACCAAATCATCTATATTTTACCAGATGCCTATATTCAGAACTGGGATTATGACTCCACCTTAACGGAAATTAGAGACAATTGCGACGGACATGATTTGGATTACACGCCTATCATTGGCAGCTCATTGAACGGCCTGCAAATTTTAGGTACAGCCAGCGGATGCCAAACTATGCTGGAAGCATTGGGAGGCAGCAATAGTCTGCAATTTATTAAAATCGACGGCGCTAGCAATATAACTATATCCAATGTGTATTTTAAAGGCTATTCGCAAGCAGTATCCATAGATAATTCATCAAACATTACGTTTAACAACTGTGTATTTGAGTCATGTAATTACGGAGTTACTTCACTTGATGGCATTTTAATTAAATCGACAAGCAGCAATACGAATGTATCATTTAACGGATGCAAATTTATAGACAATACAAAAAATACAAACACGAATGCGCTTACGATAAGCTCAAATTCAACAACAGCAAGTATTTTCACGACTGTGAGCCTTAGCAACTGTGAGTTTGTCTGCAACCAAAAAGATAATTCAGGTGGTTCTTTAATGATAAAAGGCAGAACCATATCAACAGCTACACCTACCACAGTAAACATTTTAGGCGGCGTATTTGCGAATAACAAAGCAACGAGTGCCGCAGGACGTGGCGGGGCAATCTACATTGATAATAATTGTTTGGTAAGTATAAACGGTACACGCTTTTACAAAAACAGTTGTCAAACTACCGGAGTCAGTGCGGCCAATGATGGCGGAGGTGCAATTTCCATTGTATCTGACAATACCGGATTGAGTGCAGCAGCTAGAACTGAAGTAAATATAACCAATGCACTTTTTTATGGCAATCAAGTAACTGGATCCGGTGCAGGAGGAGCAATTTGTTTGGTTGGTGTAAGCGGTCATACAAATTCAAACCGACCAAAATTGACGATTACGAATACGCTATTTGAAAAAAACAAATCAGCATTGAGTGGCGGAGCTATTTATACTGCTTATGGTGAACTATCAATCACAAATTGTACATTTAAACGTGATACGGCTCTAACTGGCGGAGCAATTTGTATAAAACAAAACAGCAGTGTCTTTTCTTTAGCCAATGATTCATTTATATTAAATAATGCAACAACAGGAAAAGACATTCAGTCAGATGCAGATTTCACGATGAATAATTGCCTTACCACCACCGCTAATATTGCCGGTCCCGGCACTTACAACTGGGTGCTTATGGATAACTTTAACAGAACCACTAATAATACAGTAGGCAATGGATGGACTGAAGCAGAATCAGCAGGATCTTCCGGAAATCGTATTTCAGTAGGGCATGCAACCATTACAGGAGCTTCCAATCAATTGGTTATGAATACAGGTGCTACAATTGGCAGAGAGTGGTGTTATAAACCTCAACCGTCAGGTATGATTACAAATGGAATAACAACAAATACAGCAAAAATAATTTGGGCATTCAACATGGTGCAGAACAGAAGTACAGTTGGTGGATTTGATGCTGGGAGTTATGGAATTGGATATATATTGGGCTGTACAAATACTGATATAACTTTAGGAAACGGATACGCTGTTGTTTTAGGAAATAATACTGGAACTGCAAGTGTAAACAGAACACCTCGATTAGTAAAATTTACGGGAGGATTAGATGCCAATGCCAACCTCACTAATGTAATTAGTGGCAATGCATTGACAAATGCCTATGATTATTTGAGTATAAAAGTAGAATATAATCCGGTTACAGATGAATGGAAACTGTTTCAGGAATCAGGCTCAGCTGCATATCCCAGAACAGATCCAAGATTAACCAGTTTACAAGTAGGGATTACGACGACTGACAATACTTATGTTGGCACAAGTGATAATTTAGCTATTGAAGGGTTTATATATAATCATTCCAATGGATCCGCAGGGAGCAATTATTCTTTCTTTGATGAATTATATATCCAAACCAGTGACGGCTTAGGAACAGGGTCAACATTAGCATATGTTGATGCATCAAATCTTGTTAACAGTTATGACTGTACAAACGGTTATTGTGCATTGGAAGTAGCTGGAACTTGCTTGTCAAATGCGCTGTCTAATTTTGTATGCACTGCATCAAATGCCACCGGCTCCATTGGCGGTATTGCATTTTTTGACAGCAACGGCGACGGCATCTATAATGAAAATCAACCGTTGGACAGCATATATATTTTATTGCTGGATAACAATAATAATGTCATAGCCAGATACACTACGGATGCGACTGGGCAATATACATTTTTTGGGTTGCCATCCGGAAGTTATAAAGTAGCCTTTACAAAACTAGGCTACTTTGCCGGGCAAACTTTACAAAATCAAGGAGTCGGTACTACTGATAGTGATATTGACAATACCTTTATTTCTCAAACAGTAGAGATAAACACGAGTCTTAGTAACACGATTGCTGACGACAATAATACGCAAGCTCTTAATTTCCAAAATGTTTCAGCAGGTTTTGTTCTTAATTCTATATTACCCGTTACTTTAATTTCATTTAGTGGCGAAAAGAAATCTTGTCGGGAAGGTCTTTTAAAATGGACGACTGCAAATGAAATTGCTTTCAAAGAATTTAATGTAATGGAGAGCGAGGATGGCATAAACTACCGGTTAATAAAAACAATTCCGGCTATATCCTCAAGTGGAAATCAGGACTATGATGTAGCATTAGATTTGATTAATCAAAACAATTATTACAAATTAAAACTAACAGACTTAGATTATTCATTTTCTTATTCAAATGTATTGCTGCTGATAAATGATTGTATTGCTGAAAATAGTTTGAACTTTTCGCTTTATCCTCAGCCGGCAAATAATATTCTGAATGTATTCTTTAATAAAACAACTGAACCAAATCTCATTTTTATCATCTATGATTTACAAGGCAATATCATTAAAAAACAAAATGCAGTCAATACTTCTCCAGCCCAAAAAGTAGATATTTCAACATTTCAACCGGGCGTTTATTTATTTTCTGTAAATTGCTCAAGTAGTTTATTCGTTGAAAAATTTATTAAAGAATAAATGACCAAAAGCAAACTGCCCTGCCCTTTCATTATTATACAAACATCCATCTTAGTGCTGCAAGGTTGCTCAGCAGAGCCTAATTCCTCTTCAGATGTATGAAAACAATTTAATCAATATTATGAAGCTAAAAAAGCTCAATTTTTGACTACATTGCCTTTGAGAAAACAATAACCACTTTAACATAATTTTTGATTACTAATAAATAGAATCCAAAAGCATCTTAATTATTAGGCAGTACATTTTTATTTTGGGTCTATTGTATAATTTAATATACTTATATATTAAATAACAATATATTAATCTTTAATAAACTTACCCTGTTGCAATTTCCCTTCAGCATCTTTATACATTATAATATATGTTCCTCTTGCTAAATTGGAACAATCTATACTGTGTTTACTTATACCTTTGGTAAGTGTTGCTTT
>CAYVGM010000067.1:0-5647 GCA_964451125.1 uncultured Chitinophagales bacterium | reverse complement strand
GCAGCAGCTGTTTCGCCTAAGTAAGTCCAGTTATTGCCATCAGCAGATTCTTCAATAACAAATTTAGCCGTATTTATTTCGGAAGATGTCACCCAATTTAAACGATTCCGTTCACCTTCATTGGTACCGGTAAATGACACTAATTCTACAGGTAATACTTCATAAGGGAAACGTACAGGATGTATATAGAAGGTAGAGAAAGTATCAATAATAAAAGAAACCTGATAATCTGAATTGTATGTATTAAACATAGGAGTTGTCCATGTTGCATTTCCTCCGTAATATCCGTTTCCGCCTGGCAACATAATTCCTCCCAGTCTGTTATTTTGATTCAGAATATTATCAGGCCCATCAAAAGCCCCACCACCACCTCCAGACCATTTACTTACTTTTAAGTCAGTAGGCATACTAAACTGATATGGCGTACCTGTAGCAGCTGTTTTTAAATTAGTATATTCTGCAGCAGTAAAATATAGTGTAACCATGGCATGCAAATTTGGACTCTGAGGTTTAATTGTCCAATATCTATCTAGGTAAGGCATGTAATCTCCATAATGGTTAGTAATTACCCTCGGCGATGGTGCTATATTCGGCACCGGTATTCTTAAACAAACTTCTGTTTCTCCTAATGATGCTGTTGAATATGAAGGACTGTTCGGAGTTGTAGTTGTATTATTCAAGTCTGTAATTTTTAAAATTATTTTCCCTGAATAGTCCAGATAATAATATGTATTACCGTCAACTACAGGGCATAAATAACAACCCAAAGTATCTTGAGATATAACACTCAGATTTTGTGTAGTATTTAATAAGATGGTTACATCTTGAAATGCAGTACATGTTCCATTTGTAACTGTCCAACGATAAGTGTTATTAGTAGATGACCATGGAATATTAACAACTGAAATAGTTTGATTAGTACCCGGTGGAATATCCGGTGAATTAGAAGCTCCTGAAACTTGAGACCAAACCCCTGTGCCTATAGTTGGAGTGGCTGCTGTTAATATTGCAGAAGGGGTAGTTCCGCAATATATTATATTATCTATCCCTGCTGATGCAGTTGGTTGTTCATATACTGTCCATACTGCATCTGAAGGTGCAAATAAGGTATCGCAGTTTCCTGTAGAACGAACACAGCGATAGGCAACTTTTATTATCGTAGTACCTTGTAAAGCAGTTAGTACTGGCAGCGTACTTGACCAACCCGACCAAATAGAACCATTATCGGTAGAATAATTGTAAATATAACCGCATGTTTGTGAAGTTGCCGTAGTGGCTCCGCCTCCGCCACCAGTCGGTGTTGCAATAGTAAGTGTTCCACCTGTACAAACTGTAGCTGAGTTTGGTACTTTTACCGGGGCATTCGGAGCTGTCATTGCAGGATAAACAATAACGGAGTCATAGACAGAAACTGACCAACCGCAGCATTTATCAAAAGTTCTGTATCGTATTTGGTATACAACACTGTCTGTAGATGTATTTGTAAATACGTTTACATTTCCGGGATCTTCAGTCGTATAAGTAGCAATTGGAACTGGTGCAACTAAACCGGTAATACTTCCGGGGTATAGCTGTTGAATCACCCATTCATATTGCTGACCGGCTGAATTTGGATTACTCGGAGTACTTTGTAAGTTGACGGTTTCGCCACTGCAAATACGAGTTATACCGTTTTCTTCTGGAGTAACTATTATACTTGGTTTTTGACGAATATCTTTTATGCGAATAAAATCATCCCATTCAAAATCTCCAACTAATTTAATTCCGTATGTTCCAACATTATTATAAGCTACTTTTAAATCCGTAACAGCTCCAATTACATTACCAGTGCTTCCTGTTACAGGAGTAATATCAGACATCACAACGGGATTCCCCATATTGGCTAAATCAAATGCATTTCCACCTGACTTGGTTAATAACACCTGAGAATTTGTACATCCTCTTCTATAATTTGCTTTAAGTGTGTTGGTAGTGGTTAATGAATTTAAGACAAAATTTACAACAGGAGAATTTACTTGTATAAGACCTGAAGACAATCCTGCCGCACCGGGTTGCCCATCTCCACCACGACCGCCCGCACCGCCATCTCCACCTCTACCGCCTGCTCCTACCTCACAATTACCACAAACTCGACCGCCTGTTAAGCTGTTTCCTCCTGTAAGACTAGTGTTATTTCCACCACCTCCAGTTCCACCTGTACCGCCTGCTCCTCCTGTTCCTCCTGTTCCTAAATTTCCTCCCGCTCCGGCAGCTCCGGGTGTATAATTTGGATATTCAATTGTAATATTTCCGCCATAAACATAGTACGTAACAGAAGAACCACCTCCCCAGCCGCCAGTTCCAACGCTGCCACCTTCGCCACCGCCACCGCCACCACCGCCAGCACTGCCTGTACCATCTGTACAACCTCCTCCTCCTTGGCCGGCACCAGAACCGCCTCCTTGTCCACCACCTCCACCAAAGCCATCACTCACCCCTGAGGCAGATTGACCATTTGGTAACACATAATAGGAATACGTATTTGCATTTGCAGGTGCAGTAGTTGGAGCATCTGTACCATTAGCTCCATTTGCCCCATTTGTTCCTTTTCTTCCATCTCGATTACAATCTGTCCCACAGCCTCCATTTGGTCCGCCAGATCCATTTCCTGTTCCACCGGCACCTCCATTGTTATTACCCCCTTTTCCACCATCACCACCAGATGCGCCAGCACGATTTTCTCCAGGTGGACGTGCACCACTTCCACCACCACCACCATGTCGATTATTTGTTGATGTAGAACCTGCATTACCTGTAACAGCATTTTGACAAGAAGTGCAAGCAGGCCAAATATTACAACCATGAGTACTATTACCAGGTGCACCTCCGGCAGCGCCACCACCCGTACTACTTCCCGCACCGGCTCCTCTTCCACCTCCACCAGCACCTACTGTCTTACAATCATCATCACAATCGCCACTACCTCCATTGCCACCACTTTCTCCCTGAAATCCATTTGTGCCATTTGTACCATTAGCACCTTGTCCTGCTTGTCCAGTAATTACTATTACTCTGTTAAATTTTATGGTATTTGAATTTCTAAGATACACTCCAAATACAGAATTACCTCGATTACTAGTAGGCGCAGAACCTACAGCCGTACCTGAACTTATCCCATTATTTGTTCCTGCCTTTACAAAAAATTGTAAATCTTCAAACACGACATTGGAGATGTTTATAATATCAAGTCCTTTAAAAAAGCCTACAGTTGTTCCTGATGCTCCATCATAAGCAGCAGTTTCCAAAGCTGAGTTAATATGAAAAATAGATTTTGCATTGGTTACTTTTCTCCAGTCACCATTAGTAGCATCTATTTCATATCCGCCATCCACAATCAAACCAATTCCACTGGCAGATGCCGGCACTGTGATTTTGGTCGTGGTCGCTGCATAATTCCCATTCAGTAATCGGATGTGATTATTATCTCCGCTAACTGTGTTTAACGCTTTTTGCAGAGTTGCATAAGGTAATGCAGTGGAGCCATCACCGGTAGCATCATTTCCGGAAGGAGAAACATTGATATAGTTACACGTAGTTCCAACTACTTTTACAATACATGTAGAAAATGTAGAACTGCATGCACTTCCAGTACCGGAAGTTCCGGTTACTGTCATTGTGATGGTATATGTCTGTGGATTACTTGGAAATGAGATAGTAACAGATGCACCTGTATTTCCGGCAGGAAAAGTAACACCTGATGCCGGAGATACACTCCATGTATAAGTAACTGCAGCTCCTATAGCTTGGAGACTAGGTGAAGGCGTTGCAGAAAAGGTGTAGGTACCAGATGGTACAGAACCACCACATGCTGTACTTACAATTGGAGGCGCATAAGGCAAATAGGTTACTCGCTGACATCCTGAATAACTGACTGCATATCGATCGCCGGAAGATGTTTTACTACCCGCACCATTTCTGTTATAAACTGCCAGTCGGTATATTCTGGTTCCGGGAGTTTGTGGTACAGTGTAAGATGAACAGTTAGCCCCGGCAATATTCGTCCAAGTAGCTGTAGCCGGACAGATAGGAGAACCTGTAGTTGTTTGATTAGCCACCTGCCATTGATAATAAGTAGCATTGGTTGTAGATGTTGGTGTTAATGTCAAAGATTCTCCAACACACCGGATAAAATTATTATCCGGCATATTTACCGATGGGTTGGCAATATTCCATCTGTATTTCAAACGGACAATCCAACTTGAATATTGGCTACCTGATAATCGTACAGGAATCTCTACAAAATTATCAGTGTTAGGTGGGCTATTTCTCCAGTTTAAATTAAATGTTCCCGTTGATCTGTCGTCATCACCTTGCCAAGATACAGTTATACCTAAAACAGTTACCGAACAATTTGGATTGTAGTTATTGTCCCAATTGACATCACCGCATGGTACATAGGTATTACCAAAAACAGTCTGGGTAAAACCATCTTCTTCCCATAAGTCATATTCAATATCTACAGATTCCATATTTTGATCTGCAGTTAGGTAGGATTTAGAAAATATTGTCGTATTCGCAGGATCATTCCATTTTGGTATATTTTGGTTAATATGTATAGCTGATGCGCCCCAAGCAGGCATAGCTCCTGTGATATTATCTTTCGTTCTGAACTTTAATCTCAAATCTTCATCACCTGCAACACCTGTACCACAACCTAATCCGCCATCCCAATCAACATCAGTAAATACTTTATCAAACTCTACTGTTAAAGCTATCGGGCTTGCGTTAGAGCCATCCGAATATTTTGGTGATGAACAAGTCGGCAAAAGTGGATCTATCCAGTCCCACTGATAGGCAAAAGCTACAGAATAAGAATGTTCATCTTGCGGATTTATTACAAAAGGTTGCGTGATATTAATTTTACCGGGTTCAGCTCCTCTAAACAAAACGCCAGTCCACTGACCCGAGCCGAGGTATTCATCTGAACTTGCACAAATTCCAAACAAACAACAACACTGGTCATAAATATTGTAAGTACCTTGTCCGCAATCCAGTAATCCGCTACTCTCACAATCTTCTTCAAATGCTTCAGACATGATTACATCAAACTGGTTGGGGACTAATGTTGCCGGATATGAATTATCTATAATTTTGTATCCGCTTGCCACCCCGTCATTTGATAATGCAGCCGGGGTAGGCGTAAACTGACTGGCATCATAATATCGATTATTATCTCCACTAAAAGCAATATTATAAGAGTTAGAATAAGCAAACCCACCTGCACCGTCCGGAATTCTGCAACGGATTCCTTTAAAGCGATATTCTTGATTACCTATTTCACCACAATTAGAATTTGACCAAACCTTGTGAATCCAAACACGCAACCGAATTCTACCATCATTATAATTTTGAGCTTGACTGTGTTCCTTTGCTAAGAAAAAAATTACTAAGCATAGTGCTATATTGTAAAAACTATTTCTCATAGGTTATGTTTTTTATTTATTGATTTGAATTCGTAACCGCGACATCGAAAATCAACTTGTACCGGCTATTATTCATCTGAATGAAAGAAAGTGTTCGCGTTCGTTCTACTTTCTGAGGTCCGCATATCCCTGAAATATTTAATTTTATACCTTTAATATCGGCACAGCCATTGATATAGTAACCT
>CAYVGM010000066.1:7259-11559 GCA_964451125.1 uncultured Chitinophagales bacterium | reverse complement strand
TGTAAAGCCTCTTGCAGCCCCGAAGGATAAGCCCGCATCATCGGTATGCCCTGGTAATTATCAGGTGTACCTAATAGAAATACTTTTTCATAATTGTAAGCATTGAATGAACCTAAATAAGAGGAGTAAATTTCTACAGAACGCTTCCATAGATGGGCCATTTTAAAGGTGAAAAATAGATTCACGGAAAACAAAATCAGCAGTAAAAAATATCGAAAAAAAATTGGAAGCTTATATGAAATTAAAACAATGAAACCAAATATAAAAAAAGAAGATAGATAACCCAGTCTGTCATTTTCGCAATAAAATAATAAAGAAAAATAAAGCTGTAAAACGGGCATGAGAGAGACAATATAAAAGCAAATCATCAATAACAAAGTGCCGGAATAAATATTGCCTCGTATGAGTTTTTTTAAAAGGTAAAACAGACCCAATCCTGTACATGTGATCAAGAATAATGTAATTAAAGGACGTTCAATAAAAGTAAAAAGGAATGATTTCCATTCGTGAGGATAGAATCGTACGAGTGCAAAATACTTGATAAAATAGCTGTAAATTTTAGAAACTGTCGATATGGAATTAAATCCTTTGAAGGTATCTGAGCCATAATGCATGACCCATTGACCATACACGATTTTACTCATTAGAAAATACAAAATGATTAAGCCGGTTTGAGGTAAGAAATACCAAGAAAACATACGTGTTAAAACCGGTTTCTGTCGTTCAATGATGAATACAAAAATACTCAGCAAGAAAATAAAAACAGGCATGACAATAATCTGCTCTAATGAAAGCAAACCGATAATAAACAATAGTATTGACGCAACAGGGTACTTGAAATTATTTTTTTTAATGTCCAGCAGAAAGAAGCGCATTGAAAGAAATAAGCAAATGGAAATTGTCATATACTGAATGCAAACCCTCCATACCAATACTTCATTGTGAAATGGTGAAACTAAAAAAAGCAATGCAGTAAAAAACGCCGCTTTCTTACTCAACGCTTTATTCCAATAGGCAAATATCATTATCAAAGTTTTATAGCCGGCAAAGGCAGTAAGAGCATGTGCTAAGCAGTAAAGTAAATACCAAATGAGAGAATCAGAGCCGATGTATTTATAAATGGGATAAGAAAATGCGTGTTGTAAATAACGAAAATTTTTTCCGCCACTGCAATGATAGTAATGCCAGTAATCACAATGGTCATAATTTTGTTCAAAGCCGATATAATCAGTTACAAAGCCGCTGTGTCTGCTTTCAAAATAGAGCAATAAGGTGAGCAAATAAAATAGTGTAAACAAAAAAATGCCACTATTGAAAAATGATAAACTGTGTTTCTGTCCAAAATGCATATACAACCTTTTACTTACCCGAGCATCCTTTTTTTTCAAGATTTTTTTTTGATGGTAAAATAATTAATAAAGGTAAGGGAAATATTTCTTCACCCTTTTCTGATATTCGATATACTCATTACCAAATTCAGCAATTAGTTTTTTTTCTTCCAGCCTGGTACCTGTTTCTAAATAAACAAATGTAGCCAGGCAGAAAGTAAGTACACCAAACGTGGGATGCAAGCAAAGCAAAGCAATACAAATAATGATAGTGGCAGTATACAATGGATGCCTTACATATTGATAGATGCCACCAACGATTAGGTTTGAATATTGTGTATCATGTTTGGAAGATATGCCCAAAAATTCCCACATATCAAATGCATTGAAAGCAATATAAAACAGGATGAGTGATAGAATCAAAAATACAATTCCGATAATTTTCAGAAACAGCGTGGGTAAAATAAAATAGTCAGTTACTTGTAAGGTAAAATAGCCAAGTATAATTAAACCTAAAATAGAAATAAGGTTGTAAATAATTCTGTAATAGCTAAACAAGAATGGAAAGTGTTTTTTAAAAAATGATTTCACTCGCAAATCTGCCAATAAGCTGTGTAAAATAAAATAACACGACCATCCCAAAAATAAAATAAGGTAAAACATCCTTAAAAATAACACTTTTTAGTTGATGAATGCGACAGCAAAATGATGAATAAACGAATCGAAAAAAATACAGACTGATTAACCGCCCAAAAACTGGGCATCGTTTTCATTTTGCCTGTCCGCAAATAAAACTTATTTTTGATTCAAATAAACAGCATGAAAAAATTCAGTCTTCTTATCTTAGCTAGTCAAGTATGGTATAATGTCCTTGCAGGAAACCCGTCAAAACAAGTCTTTAATTATCCCGTTACACCAAAAATAAATCATACCGATACCTATTTTGGAACAGAAGTAAGCGATCCCTATCAGTGGCTCGAAAATGATACCTCAGCAGCAACTACTGCCTGGGTTGATGCAGAGAATAAAGTTACATCCGATTATCTTTCAAAAATTCCATATCGTGATAAACTGAAACAACGCTATAAAGAATTGTATGATTATGCCAAGCTGGATAATCCTATTATTGCAGGGAAATACATCCTTTTCAATAAAAAAGAAGGATTGCAAAACCAAGCAATTACATACATTCAAAATGGCATGAATGGAATACCGGAAGAATTTATTAACCCGAATACCTTAGATCCTAAAGGGCTTACTACTTATGAAATTATCGGCATTTCGGACGATAATAAATATGTGGCAATATCCGTTCAGAAATCCGGCAGCGACTGGCAGCAAATTATTATTTATGAACTCGAAACTAAAAAACAATTAGCGGATCAACTCAATTGGGTGAAATTTTCAAATGCAAGTTGGTACAAAAACGGATTCTTCTATTCTCGTTATCCCAAACCGGCAGAAGGAATGGAGTTGAGTGCGAAAAACGAATTTCATTCTGTATATTATCATAAACTCGGTGATACGCAGGATAAAGATGAACTCGTATATAAAGACCCGAGTGAGCCACTTTCTTACAATAGTGTCGGCACTGATGAAATGGGAAATTACATGTTCTTATACCGCTCATTAGGTACTTACGGAAATGAAATTTACTGGAAAAAAGCAAATGAGCCGGGATGGAATTTTAAACCTTTATTTACAGGAAATAAAAATGAATATTCCATAATTGATGTAGTATTTGATAATTTTATCGTGCTCACAGATGAAGACGCACCAAACCGTCAACTCATCAGTTTGGATCCACTCAATGCAGATAAAAAGAACTGGAAATCGGTTTTGTCTGAGAAGAAGAATGCCTACCTCGATGGTGTTTATTTTACAGGCAAAAAAATGTTCTCCAAATATCTGGAGAATGCAAGCAGCAAATTGTATGTGTATGATGAAAACATGAAAGCAAAAGAAATTGCATTGCCCGGTGCTGGCGAAATAGAAGTTACTTCCGGCAGATATACTGATACACGTATTGCTTATACGTACACTTCATTTAATTATCCAAATTCAATTTTTGTATATGATATTCCAACGGGATATTCCAAATTGTTTGCCAAACCGGCATTAAAATTCAATCCGGAAGATTTTGTTTCAAAACAAGTTTGGTATAAAAGCAAAGACGGCACCAAAGTATCTATGTTTATCGTACATAAAAAAGGTATAGTTTTAAACGGAAAAAATCCGACACTCTTATATGGTTATGGCGGATTTAGTGTCAATATGTCGCCGACATTTTCTGCATCGCGTATTTTGCTTTTGGAAAACGGGGGAGTATTTGCCATGCCCAACCTGCGAGGTGGTGCCGAATATGGCGAAGAATGGCATAAAGCAGGCATGCTGATGAACAAACAAACAGTATTTAATGATTTTATTGCAGCAGCAGAATATCTTATTAAAACGAAATACACATCAAAACAAAAACTTGGGATATCCGGCGGAAGCAACGGTGGTTTATTAGTAGGAGCATGTATGACACAACGCCCCGATTTGTATAAAGTGGCTTTTCCGGCTGTAGGTGTAATGGATATGCTTAAGTTTCATAAGTTTACTATCGGTTGGGGTTGGGTACCCGAGTATGGAAGCTCCGATCAAAGTGCTGAAATGTTCAACTATTTGAAAGGGTATTCTCCATACCACAATATCAAGCCAGGCGTAAAATACCCTGCTACATTGATTACTACTGCAGACCACGACGATAGGGTAGTACCTGCCCATAGTTTTAAATTTGCAGCCCGTTTACAGGAATACGGCAAGAATGATGTGCCTTTGTTAATTCGTATAGAAAAAAATGCCGGACACGGTAAAGGCAAACCGACCTCTAAAATTATTGATGAACAAGGCGATATCTGGAGTTTGTTCTTTTGGAATGTAGGCGTAAAAGCTATTAAATAATCAATTTTTAGTTGTCTTATTTTCTT
>CAYVGM010000066.1:2400-7159 GCA_964451125.1 uncultured Chitinophagales bacterium | reverse complement strand
CTATTCCACTTATGTCATTCAGGATAAATTTCAACTGAATGAGCATCATTCACGGTTGTACAAAAAAGTAATTAAAATCGAGTACAAGATTGTAGAATCAGAAAATATTGATCAGGCGTACGCATTGCTGATATCAACTTTTATCAGAAAAAATCTGAAACCATACATTAATTTGCCTGATTTTGAAAAAATTCTAACAATCTGTAAAAAATTCAATGCAGGAAAAGTCGTGAATTGTATTGACAGGCAGCAAAATCATTTAGCCTGCATTTTCTATGCTGAAGATGAACAATCTCTTTATTATCTGATGGGCGGTTATGATGACCAGTTTAAGAATTCGGGTGCGATGGTGTTTTTATTACATGAGCTGATTAGTCAGGCTATTAAGCAAAAAAAACAGTTTAATTTCTGTGGAAGTGCTGATGCTAACATTGCCCGCTTTTTTGAAGGATTTGGTGCTGCAAAAGTCGAACTTAACATCTGGACAAAAGGACTGATGAGCAGAAAGTGAGAGCTGATTAACTACTAGGGTTCTCCGTCCGCTGTCTGCCGACAGCAGTCTGCTGTACACAGTTCAAGGTTTATCTTTTTGCCAACTTAAACAGCCGACCGTCGGTCGCCGTCCACAGTCAGAAGTTAGCTGAACACAATCCAAGGTTATCATCTTTGCCAACTTATTACTGCCAACTGCTAACTGAAATAGTTTGCTATACAAATAAGTTTCAACAACTCATTTTCTTTCGTATATTTACACCATGTGGAAGAAAAGCTCATCCTTGCTAACTTTCTTTTTGAGCATATTTGCATGCATGCAAGTTCGTGCACAAATTTTCCCTAATTCCACACATTATATGATTAACCCGCAAGTTAAAAATCCTGCATTTTATGGGCAAGAAGATGGCATTACCTTTGGCGGAAATTTCAGATATCAGTGGGCTAAGTTAGAAGGACAACCACGTACCTTTAATTTTTATACCGATGCTTTTATACCTGCAGCTCACGGTGCAGTAGGTTTAAATCTAAGTGCAGATATGTTGGGAGCATATACGATTACAACACTTAATGCAGGTTATAATTTCATTCAACCTGTAAAAAATAAAGTAAAGATTTGTATTTCATTAAATGCAGGGGTAATCATTTCCCAGCTCGACGAATCCAAGTTAACTACCCCGGAAGGAAATGACAATGATTTAAATTTTCAAAAACAAAAAAGCCTGCGCCCTAATTTAACCGTTGGAGTTGCAATGCAAAATAAATTTGCAGATGTTGGAATGTCATATTCCAATCTGATAAATTTTAACGATAAATTTAAAGGTCAGTCCGGTGAATTGAAAACCAAATACGGAAACGAATTGCACACTTATGTGCAAGGCAAACTCTTGTTTAAAGACTATATTGCATTGCGTCCTTCCATCAGCATTTATACCGATTTCAAAGAATTTCAGACCGACATAAGCGTATTAGCCGGATATACGAAATACGGCCTCATTGGCATCAATGTAAGAGGATTTAATAAAAAAACATTTGAATCAATTTCACCTGTGATAAATATTACCGCAGTTAAAAACCTGAATATTATTTATAGTTACGATTTGAATTTGAATAAGTTAGCAAAAGTCAATAAGGGTACGCACGAGATTACTTTAAAGTACACATTACCAAACAGTAAGATATATAAACAACCTAAAATCATCAACAATCCGCGGTTTTTGTAAATTTTGAGTAAAAAATTACAGTTTTTAGGATCATAAACGTACAACTATACAATAATTTGCCTATTTTTACATTTTAATATAGCTTTAAATAACGTAAACAACTACGATGAATAAGTTCAAATTCTTACTAGTTACTGTAGTAGCTATTACACTCTACAGTTGTAAAGGTGCTAAGACCGGACAAGATGGTCAGTTAGTTGGTATTCAGGAAAGACCAAAATGGGATGCCAATTTATTGCCTTATGGAATGGTATATGTACCCTCAGGAGTTTTTCATGCCGGTCCTTCAGATCAGGATGTGAACTATGCATTCAACTCCAAATTAAAACAAATGTCTATCGTAGGTTTCTACATGGACGAAACAGAAATTACCAATAATGAGTATCGCCAGTTTGTAAACTACGTTCGAGACTCTATTGCTCACCAGTTGTTAGGCGGTGACCATTTGACCGAAGGAGAAAATGGTAAACAAGCCATCAATTGGGAAATGCCTATTGATATGAATTGGGAAACCGGTGGTAGTGCAACAGAAGAAGGTTCACAATTAGAGTCTATGTTCTATTCTGAAGCTGACCAATTAGGCGGACGCAAAGAAATAGATCCTCGAAAACTAATTTACGAATACACATGGTTCAAATGGAAAGAATATGCAAAAGAACATCCGTTATTGGACAAAAATGCAAAAGCACGTTCTGAGTATTTGGAAAGAAAGAAAATTCCTATATATCCTGATGAATTGGTTTGGATTAGAGATTTTGCTTACTCTTACAATGAGCCTATGACACGATCATATTTTACTCATCCTGCATATGATGACTATCCTGTTGTAGGAGTAACTTGGGATCAATGTAATGCATTTTGCGCATGGAGAACTATCCTTTGGAATAATGTACGATTGTCAAATGGCGAAGCCAGAATTGATGAATTCCGTTTACCTACCGAATATGAGTGGGAATATGCTGCTCGCGGTGGAAGAAACTTATCACCATATCCTTGGGGCGGTCCTTATATCAGAAATACTAAAGGTTGTTTATTGGCAAACTTTAAACCGGGCAGAGGCAACTATCCTGAAGATGGTGGTTTTTATACCGTAAATGCCAAATCATACTGGCCTAATGACTATGGCTTATATAATATGGCTGGTAACGCAGCAGAGTGGACTTCTACAGCTTATGAAGATGATGCGGTTGCATTTATCCACGATAAACAACCGGATTTCCGTTATGATGCAAAAGAAGATGAACCGAATGTAATGAAAAGAAAAGTAATTCGCGGTGGCTCTTGGAAAGATATTGCATATTTCTTACAATGCGGTACTAAGTCTTATGAGTATCAGGATTCTGCAAAATCTTATATCGGTTTCCGTTGTTTATTGCCTTATATGGGTCGTTCTATGAATGATTTCGGTAAATAATAAAATTGATTTTTTTACGTTTAAATATTGAGTGTAATTTTAACTAACCAAATAAAAACAACTTCTTATGGCAAATTTCTTTAAAACCAAAACAGGTAAAAATGCAAAAAACATGCTGTTTGGTATTGGTGCTGCAGTAGTAATTTTCGGCGCTTGGGCAAAAATTCTTCACAAACCATATGCAAACCTTATGCTTACAATAGGTTTATGGACTGAAGCGGTTATATTCTTAATTTCAGCATTTATTCCACCAGAGCCTGATTATTACTGGGAAAAGATTTACCCGGGTTTGGATGTATATGACGAAAATTTTGAAAAAGAATCTGACAAACATGGTCATGAAGTAATTTCTGCGCATTTAGCAGGTGGTGGAGCAAGCCTTTCAGGTCAAATGGATAAAATGTTGGAGGCTGCAAAAATCGACCAAAATTTAGTAAGTCGTTTTGGTGATAACTTAAAACATTTTGCTGAAAACGTAGGTAAAATGGGCAATATGACAGATGCAACTGTAGCGTCTAACGAATTTGCTACATCTGCTAAAGCAGCAGCTTCTTCATTATTAGGTGTTAAAGATTCTTTTACATCAGCGGCTGACGGAATGAGTAAATTAGCTTCTGCATCAGGTGATGCTGCTCAATATCACTCTCAAGTACAAAGTGCAACTAAAAATCTGGCAGCATTAAATGCTGTTTATGAAATGGAATTGCAAGACACCAACAACCACTTGAAAACAATGAACAAATTTATAGGCAATTTAGGTACTGCTATGACTAACCTTGAAGCTTCATTAGCAGATACTGATAAATTTAAAACACAAATGAGTGGTTTAGCTAACAACTTAGAGAGATTAAACAGTATTTATGGAAATATGTTGAGCGCTATGCGTTCTTAATCTTCTGCGAGAGAAATTATTTTTCACCTTAAAAAAATTGTAAAAAATGGCAATTCCTAAGGAAAACAGGCAGCAGATGATTAATATGATGTACTTGGTGTTAACCGCACTCTTAGCACTAAACGTTTCTGCTGAAATTATAAATGCATTTAAAACCATTAATAAGAGTTTGGAAAACTCAAAAAAATCCGCTGATGTTAATTTACAATCCACTTTTAATGCGTTTGATGCGAAAAAAGCTAAGGAACCAGGTAATGCAAGTATTGGCAAATACCTTGACTTAGCAAATCAGTCAAAATCTACTTTTGAAGGCTTATTAGGTTATATCTCTAAATTAAAAGGAGAAGTAGTTCAACAAGCTGGTGGTGCAGACCCTGAAGACCCAAATGGTATCTTGATGCGTAAGGATGATATGGATGTATCTACCAGATATTTAGTTGAAGGCGAAAATGGTAAAGGTAATGGTGAAGGATATAATTTGAAAAAACAAATTGATCAGTCACTGGCTTCAGTAATGAATTTAGTAGATGCTACAGATAAAGATCAGGTAAAATCATTGATTTCTTTGACAACAAACCCTGCAAAAGCTGGCGGAGACTGGGTAAAAGAACAGTTTTATCAAATGCCGGCTATCGCATCTTATGCTATGCTGACAAAATTGGAAAATGATGTTAAAAATACACAAGGTACTTTAACAGGATATTTCTTCTCTAAAATCGGTAGAGCACAAGAGTTAAC
>CAYVGM010000066.1:0-2300 GCA_964451125.1 uncultured Chitinophagales bacterium | reverse complement strand
TATAAATTACCGGACTATAAATTAACAGTGGCTGCACCTTTTGCTACCGTATCACCTACTAAGATGAATGTATTCTATATTGGAGTCGATAATCCGGTAGAAGTTTCAGCAGCAGGTACTGCAGCAAAAGACTTATCGGTTTCTATGAGTAATGGTACTATAAGCGGAGGCGGTGGTAAATACACAGTACGTGTATCTAATCCGGGTGAGGCTAATGTAAATGTTTCCGGTAAAGGAAAACCATTCGGTTCTTTCAAATTCCGTGTGAAACCTATTCCGGATCCTGCACCAAAATTGTCTGCCCGTAAAAGTGGTCCATTCCCTGCAGGTGAGTTTAAAGCACAACAAGGTCCATATGCCGAATTGGAAAATTTTGACTTTGATGCAAGATTTAATATCACATCTTTCTCATTATTCTATCAACCAAAAGGTGGTGACCCTGCTCAAATGAGTACATCCGGAACAGTATTTAGTGCACCAATGAAAGCACTAATTGCTAAAGCAAAACCGGGTGATATTTATTATATCGAAGATATTAAAGCGGTAGGTCCGGATGGCCGTTCAAGACCATTACCTGCATTAGCATTTAAAATAAGATAACAACAAGAATTTTTGTATCATGAATATGCAATTTAAAAAACTCTCTGTCATCCTGTTAATACTGTCAGTATTAGTGAGTTCATCTGCATTGGCTCAGAAAAAGTCAACGAAAAAGAAATCAACTAAAAAAACAAGTCAAACTACAGGAACGACGGATACAGAAGCACAAGATAACACCGCTCCGGCAGTTGTTGAAGCTCCGGCTCCGCCACCACCACCGCCACCACCCGATACTACGGCAGGTTATAATATTGCTACTATTAATACGGAAGTGCAAAAATTGCCTTGGGTTCAGGAGATTACCGGCAAAAGAGTGGCTATGCCATTTGAGCCTATCCGCGAAGCCGATGTGTTTTGGTGGAAAACAGTTTGGCGTGTAATTGACACCAGAGAAAAATTAAACTTGCATTTCCGCTGGCCAAAAGCACCTTTTATCCAAATATTGTTAAATTCAATAAAAGAAGGCAAGGTACCGGTGTATTCCGGTGTGGATGATGATTTTGCCACACCTGTTGATCCTAAAGATGCATTAAAAGTATCCGGAGGCGGAACAGATTCTGTGATGGTAATGAATCCCGTTACAGGACTTCAAGAGTTGCAAGTAATTACCAAAGAAGTTGACTGGAATAACGTTAAAAAATTCCGTGTTAAAGAAATATGGTATTTTAACAAGCAAACTTCTACTATGGAAGTGCGTATTTTAGGAATTTGTCCGTTAATGGATAACTACACAGTTGACCCGTTAACAGGAGATGAAGTTTTCCGTGGAGAAATTCCATTGTTCTATGCGTATTTTCCAAGCTTAAGACCAATACTTGTAAACTCTGAAGCGTTTAACCCATTCCCTGACGGTAATCGTTTAAATTGGGATCAGGTATTTGCTTTGCGTTTGTTCAGCAGTTATATCTTTAAGGTAGATAATGTTCAGGACAGACGTATTAAAGATTACAAAAGCGGTATTGATATTCTTTATGAATCAGAAGCTAAAAAACAAGATTTGTTCAATTTTGAACATGACTTGTGGGAGTATTAATATCATATAGAATTTTAAAAAAGGCAGGATTTAATCCTGCCTTTTTTTCTTTAGACTCTGTGTTATTACTACAATATCTAAATCAGTGTCATATAGGAAGAATGAACTAAATTATAGTATTAGACTTGGTTCAATTTATTAGGTAAAAACTAGCTGATATACTTCTAACCAGCCTGCAAAAGAGTTAAGTTTGTGATAGACACATTGCCAACTAATTCAGAATAAAAGTAAAATCAAAAATCAGTAAGGCAATAGTGATTACTTTTTGTTATTACTTGAGTTCGGGTTAAGAAAAATATAGTGATAAAGTTAATTTCTTATCTTTTCCTCCAACTTAAGAAGGAAGAGGAATTTAAAGAGGAGGTTCTTGATAAAAGAAATCAACTGTTTTTTAAATTGAGACGCTTACCCGAACAATGGTTTTTAGCTTCGGTTTCGCAGGAAAATGAGATGGAATATTACCTTGCCTTTGGTTAGTTTTTTTTACATTGAAAAGTAACCGAATCCATTTTGGGTTGGAATTTTCAGGATTTTAACAGATTAGAAAGTCAAAATCATCTACACATGTATTTAATAATCTGAGTTCGGGTTAAGAAAAATAAGCTGATAAAGTAGTTGATTTCTCATTTTTTCCTCCACTTTAACAAGGTGGAGGAGTTAAAAGGAG
>CAYVGM010000065.1:0-11821 GCA_964451125.1 uncultured Chitinophagales bacterium | reverse complement strand
TAAAGTGGAGTGTCAGCACTTACAGCAAATTCTTTCTTATATTTCTTAAAGGTTCTATAGCCTTTATTGTCTATCGTTAAATCTGCCAGTCTGCCATTCGGTATAGAAATTATAGAGTCATTCAATGTTCGGATTCGGGTAGAGCGAATTCCTACCTCAAGAACCGAGCCTTCAAATTGTTCGCATTTTATCGTGTCACCAATATTGAATGGTCTGTCCAGAAACAGCATAATAGAACCGATAAAGTTTTTTACAGTGTCTTGGGCTGCCAGTGCAAATGCCAGACCACCTATGGAAATACCGGCGATGATTGTAGTGATGTTTACATCTAACAGATATAGCACATAAAATGCACCAAATATCATCAGAAAAAACTTGGCGAATTTTCTAACTACTTGTACGAGCTGGTCATCCAAACGGTTCGTTGTCTTATCGCTGTATTTTTGTACAATTTCTAAAATAAAATTGATTAACTTATTTAAAAACCAAAATAAGAAAATAGATTTTATCACGCTGATACCTTTAATGATGGGTATGACATGCGTATTATCTAAAATCAGTGTGGGAATAAATAACTGTAAAATGAGCAAAGAGAAAAACAGACTGCCTATTTGCATGAGCTGTTTCAGTAGTTTCTCCCCTTTATAAGGATTACTGATGTATTTTACTGCTATAAAATGAAATAACTTGTAAATCATTTTTCGAGAGAGGTAATAGGTCAGTAACAGTATACCAATCACACAAACCAAGCCTAGCCATTGCCAGTAATATAATATCCAAAATTTATTATTGGCATATATGGGTAATAATTTGCTCCAGATATTCGCACCTAACGGAAAGAGGAGTGTATATAATTTGGGTATTTCAGTAACAGTTTGCTCACTATAGTACCATTTCCCGTTTACTTTTTCTACATAGACCGATTTGAGTTTTTCAGACAGCACGTAAACATGAGTTTGTGTGCTGGAGTCAGTATAGTTAGGGTCATTGGGTATAGTATTTAATTTTATTGCAATTGCTTTAGCCGTCAGTATCTGCTTAAGATGTAGCGCCAATTCTTTTGCTTGTTGGGTATTACTGACATGAAAGGATTTGGCAGATTGTGCCAGATTATATTGATTTTTTTCTAAGTATTCGATGTGATTGGTAATTACACTTCTTGGTGATAAATAAATGCTGTCTTGCGTAAATGCATTAAATGAAATCAGACAAAGACAAAAAATAAATAAACGCTTCATATTGCAAAAGTACAAAAAGCAAATACTTGTCTGTTACATGTTTTTTTTTACATCTTATATAATTTTTGGTTTGCTGCTTAAAAAATCATTTCACTCAATTTCATTAACGCTTCTTGAATAAATATCTCCATTTTCGAGAATTACGTTACTTTTGTGGATGCAGATAAAAGGTACATACCGCGAAATATGGAACATTTCATTTCCAATCATGTTAGGAACATTGGCCTATTCTGTCAACCAGATTATTGACACGGTTTATCTTGGAAATTATGCTAACACGGCTCTGGAAGCTATTACAATTGTCAGCATCTACTATTTTGTTTTTTTGTTTTTTGCTGCAGGAATTGCGCGCGGCTGTCAGGTTATCATCTCCAGGCATAATGGGGAAATGGCCTATCACAAAATCGGTATTGCCTTCGACCATCTGCTAGTAATCGGAATGGTTTTGTCTTTGCTTTTGTTCATATTCTACCATTTTTTCACACCGCTACTAATTCCATATCTCATCAAGAATCCTGCAATTCAAACAGATGCAGTCAACTATATGAAGGGCATCAACTGGTCAACTCCTTTTATGGTGTTAGGATTTTGTTATAATGGTTTTTATTCAGGAATTGGCAAAACACGTATTATCACGTGGGCTACAATTGGCATGGCCATTACCAATGCTATACTGGGCTATCTGTTTATTTTTGGAAATTTTGGATTACATCCCATGGGTATAAAAGGTGCAGGAATTTCTACAGGAATTGCCAATATTGTCTTGTTGCTGTTTTATATCGTTGACTTTTATAAACAAAAATATGCAATTCAGTATCATGCATACCGTTTTAAAAATATACAATGGGATGAAATTAAATCTATTCTGCAACTTTCATCTCCTATCGTATTGCAAAATACAGTGGGTGTAGCATCTTGGTGTTATTTTTATATTTGTGTGGAAAGACTGGGTGGAAATAATCTGGCTGTCTCAGGTATTCTGAAAAGCTTATTTATTTTTTTAGGTATTCCGATATGGAGTTTTTCCAGTACATCCAATACCGTAGTGAGTAATATCATTGGACAAGGCAGAACAGATGCAGTTGTGCCTGCTCTAAAAAAAGTACTTTTATTAGCAGTAATTATTACCGGCAGCAGTGTTTTATTTGTATTGCTGTTTCCCAATTTTGTCTTTTCCTTATTCACTAATGATGCCTCTATTTTACAAGATATTATCAAGCCATATCATACACTCAGCATAGGCATGTTTTTTTTTATGTTTGCCATGGTGATGAATCAAAGCATTGTAGGTACGGGTGCTACATTCATTCCGGCATTTGTGGAAGTAGTTTGCAGTATATCGTATGTTATTTATTGCGAATACTTTATTATTCATCTTCACTCACCATTATACATAGCCTGGGGTTGCGAAATACTCTATTGGATGCTCTTATTTACATTTACTTTTGTATATTGGTACAGCGGAATCTGGAGAAAATATATTAAACACATCGATACGCTCGAATAATGGAAGCAGATAGTAAAATGGAATGGTTTGCTACGTGGTTTGATTCACCACTGTATCACATTTTATATAAAAACCGCAATCAGGAAGAAGCTAATCAATTTATAGATAATATGCTCCGCAAACTGGGTATAGAGTACGGCACTATGCTCGATTTAGCTTGTGGCAAAGGCAGACATGCCTATTATTTGTCAGAAAAAGGTTTCGATGTTGTTGGTGTTGATTTATCCAATGCAAGTATTGATTATGCAAAGACCATGTACAAGCGAGATAATTTGGAGTTTTACGTACATGATATGCGCTTGCCTTTCCGTATCAATTTCTTTGATTATATCTTCAATTTTTTTACCAGTATCGGCTATTTCAATTCTTTAGATGAAAACAACAAAGTATTTGCTGCCATTCACGACGGTTTGAAGCCCAAAGGAAAAGTATTGATAGATTTTATGAATGCCGAAAAAGTAATGCAGCATTTAGTAAAACGTGAAAATAAGGTGATAGACGGATATAAATTTTATTTGCGAAGAGATTTGCAAGATGGTAAAATCATTAAAAACATTTTAGTGGAAAAAGGCGATCAGGTCTGGATATTTAAAGAAGAAGTTCAGGCATTACAACCCCATCATTTCCATCAGTTTTTAAACAATAATAAACTAACATTGTTACAGGAATTCGGAGATTATGAATTGAATCCGTTTCATCCGAAACGCTCTGACAGATATATTGTATTAGCTCAAAAATTATAAGTATGCGAAAAAAAGTAATGGTCATCATAGGCGCAGGTGAAGGCATCAGTAAAGCCACCGCTGAATTATTCGGCAAGCAGAATTATACAATTTGTTTAATTGCCAGAAAAAAGGATAAGCTCGAAAAAATCACGAATGAACTCCGAGATAAAAATATTGACGCACATTATTTTATTGCCAGCGTGAGCGACAGTGATACGATACGTGATACGTTTGAACAAATATGGCAGTTGTTTCCGCATATTGATATTCTTCATTTTAATGTTTCTAAAAGTAAACAAGTAGATATCGTAAGTGAAACTTCCGATTCGCTGACCAGAGATTTTAAAACGAATGTGGCATCTGTTATGACCTGTTTACAGCTGGTATTGCCCGACATGGAAAAAATTGGAGAAGGTACTATCCTGTTGACCGGAGGCGGGCTGGCCTTGCATCCCAATTATGAATTGGGTTCTTTGTCGATTGGTAAAGCCGGGTTGCGTAATATGGCACAATCACTGCATGACTCATTGAAATCAAAAAATATTTATGTAGGCACAGTTACTGTATGCGGATTTGTTGCAGAAGATTCACCAAAACATTCGCCTAAAATCATAGCCGAATTATTTTGGAAATTACATACTGAACGCAAAGACTGGGAAATTATTCAATAAAGTGGATACCCTTTTACAGCTCGATTTTCGTCTGTTTCATTTTATCAATACAGATTGCAGTACATTTCTACTGGATGCGATATGTCCCATTTTACGGGATAGAATGACATGGATTCCTTTATACATTATGCTGGGCATTTGGGTGATGTATAAATATAAATTAGATAGCTTGCCCATGATAGTCGGAGTGCTGCTATGTTTTGCATTAGCAGATACCATTTCGTACCAACTATTGAAACCGCTGATTCACCGGTTGCGGCCTTGTCATAATACATTAGTGCATGCTCGTTTAGTATTAGGGCATTGCGGTGGCAATTGGAGTTTTCCGTCTTCACATGCCAGCAATCACATGGCTATCAGCATGGGTATAATCTTATTCGGAATATTTAAAAATAAATGGGTAAATGGCTTAATGATAATTTGGGCTTTGACAGTAGGATTTTCTCAGATATATGTAGGCGTTCACTATCCGACAGATATTTTAGCCGGTTTTTTACTTGGAACAGGCTGTGCTTTTGCATCAAAATATATCCTGCATTTAATAGGGGAGAGGTTATTTAGCACTAAATAAAAAAACGAAACCCATTTGGATTTCGTTTTTAATTTTATTAGTAAAATACTATTTATTACTTACAACTTATTCCTTTTTACTTATCTTACTTCACTTCTTCGTATTCCGCATCTGTTACAGTGTCTGAGTTAGTGTTGTTAGTGTTGCCGTTATCTGTTGCATTGTCTGCTTGTTGTGCTCCACCTTGCGAAGCATTATACAAATCCTGAGAAGCCGCAGACCATGCATTGTTCAATTCAGTAAGCGCAATTTCCAAAGATGGAATATCTTGTGTCTGGTGTGCAGTTTTCAATTTATTCAATGCATCTTCAATTGCTTGTTTTTTATCAGCAGGCAATTTATCTCCAAATTCTTTTAATTGTTTTTCAGTTTGGAAAATCAAGCTGTCAGCCTCATTCAGTTTGTCAACTTTAGCTCTTGCTTCAGTATCGGCTGCGGCATTAGCTTTGGCTTCTGCTTTCATTTTTTCAATCTCTTCTTTGCTTAAGCCTGATGATGCCGTGATGCGGATATTTTGCTCCTTACCTGTTCCTTTATCTTTAGCCGTTACACTCAAAATACCGTTAGCATCGATATCAAAAGTAACTTCAATTTGAGGCACACCTCTTGGTGCAGGTGGAATACCATCCAAGTGGAAGCGGCCAATAGATTTATTGTCTTTTGCCATCGGGCGTTCACCTTGCAATACATTTAATTCTACAGAAGGCTGGTTTTCGCTGGCAGTAGAGAATGTTTCTGATTTTTTAGTCGGTATAGTTGTATTCGCTTCAATCAATTTTGTAAATACACCGCCATAAGTTTCGATACCTAAAGAAAGTGGTGTAACATCCAATAATACAACATCTTTTACATCACCTGTCAAAACGCCACCTTGTATGGCAGCACCTACTGCCACTACTTCATCCGGATTCACTCCTTTGCTTGGTTTTTTGCCGAAAAACTTCTCCACCACTTCTTGGATTTTAGGGATACGTGTAGAACCACCCACTAAAATTACTTCGTCAATTTGTGAAGGCGACATGCCGGCATCTTTAAGTGCTTTTCTACATGGCTCTAATGTGCGCTCTACTAATTGCTCAGTAAGCTGATCGAATTTTGCACGAGATAATTTTTTCACTAAGTGCTTAGGCACACCGTCAACGGCAGTGATATATGGCAAATTGATTTCTGTTTCTGTAGAAGAAGACAGTTCAATTTTTGCTTTCTCAGCTGCTTCTTTCAAGCGCTGTAAGGCCATCGGGTCTTTGCGTAAGTCAATTCTTTCTTCATTTTGAAATTCAGAAGCTAACCAGTTGATAATTTCCTGATCAAAGTCATCACCACCGAGATGAACATCACCGTTAGTAGATTTCACTTCAAATACACCATCACCCAACTCTAACACAGATATGTCGAATGTACCGCCACCCAAGTCATACACGGCAATTTTCATATCTTTTCCACCTTTGTCCAAGCCATAAGCCAAAGCCGCAGCTGTCGGTTCATTGATGATACGTTTAACATCTAAACCTGCAATTAAACCTGCTTCTTTGGTAGCCTGACGTTCTGCATCGTTAAAGTATGCCGGCACGGTAATAACAGCTTCGTTAATAGTTTGACCTAAATAGTCTTCTGCCATTTTTTTACATTTTTGCAGAATTATGGCAGAAATTTCCTGAGGGGTGTATAATCTGTCGTGAATTTTTACACGCACAGTATCATTGTCGCCACGTTCTACATCATAAGCTACATAAGATTTTTCTTTTGTAATTTCTGAAAATCGTTTACCCATAAAACGCTTGATAGATGAAACGGTATTTTTGGGGTTAGTAATCGCCTGACGTTTAGCCGGATCACCTACTTTGCGCTCACCGTTATCCAAAAAGCCTACAATAGACGGTAGGGTGCGTCTGCCCTCATCCGTAGTAATCACTACCGGTTCGTTGCCTTCCATTACGGAAACACATGAGTTGGTAGTTCCTAAGTCAATTCCAATAATTTTTCCCATATTATTCTTGTTATTTTTTTTGTTTTAAAACTTCTAAATAACAATATATATGCCAATGGCTTTAGGGTGACAGAATGACACACTTTGCTGGAAATAACAATAAATATTGACCGGAAAGGTTGTATTTTTAAGTAGAGAATAGTACTTTAATAAATCCGCTGTTACTTTAACTTTTCTTTTTTACCTATCGAATCTATTTTTAATCCATTGACCGCAAACTTGCCATATTTTCGGCGTTTGCCAAACCAGCTATCCATCAGGTTTTTGAGTAAGGTTGCTTTAGTTTCCGTGTATGGATACCAGTGCGGATCTATCATATCGCTCATATTGTCGATAATAACCGACTTGAGATTGCAGAAAGTGAGTAAGCCTTCTTCGCCTTTAAATCTGCCAATACCTGAATCTTTGACACCTCCAAACGGCAAGTAAGGATTGGCTTCGTTAATCATGTGGTTGTTGATGCATACGTTTCCGCATTTGATGGCTCGCGCTATGCGCTCGCCCCTTGCCAAATCTTTCGTCCACACGGATGCACCCAGACCATAAGGCGAGTCGTTAGCCAGGGCTATGGCTTCTTCTTCCGTCTTAAATTTCATAACAGCAATAGTAGGACCGAAAGTCTCTTCTGATGCTATCAGCATTTCTTTTGTACAGTCAGCAAGTATGGTGGGCGGGATATGCATATTGCCTTTTTCCTTTATGCCGCCACAGAGCAATTTAGCCCCTTTAGCCAGCGCATCTCCGATATGCTGCTCTACAATTGCTACCTGGAAAGGAGCTGTCATACAACCTACATCACAATCTTGGGCTGATTTTGTATTCCTTTCAGGAGTTGAAACACGCAATTTTTTTGTCTTATCCACCAGATCATTCATGAATTTCTCATAAATACCTTCTTGCACATATAGTCTTTCAATTCCTGTACAGTTTTGTCCGGCATTAGTAAACGCACCCCACATTACACCATTTACGGTTCTGTCTAAATTTATATCATCAAATACGATGGAAGGATCTTTTCCGCCCAACTCCAAATCTACAGGGATAAGTTGTTTGGAGCAGGCTTCCATAATTTTTTTGCCGGTGCGCACAGAGCCGGTAAAATGTACTTTATCCGGTCGAAACTCCAGTAATTCCGCTCCAGTTGTTTTACCACCAACTACAACCTGTATGGCATCTTTCATAAATCCGCTGTGTGCATAAAAATGCTCCCAAAGATGCTTGAGCGGTGTTACTTCCGATGGCTTAACTATTACGGCATTGCCGGATAAGAATGCCAGAATTCCGGGTACTATCACTTGATAGAATGGAAAATTCCAGGGTGTGATTACCAAAATTGTTCCCAATGGTTCTGCCCATTGACGGGCTTTTTTACCCATTAAAAAAACAGGAATATCCATTTTTTTATCGGCTAAAACTTTTGGTGCCATCTTCTTATAAACATCAATAACATCGCATACTTCAAATACTTCAGCAGCAAATGCATCTGTTCTGCTTTTGCCCGTTTCTGCTATAATACTGTCCAGAATAAAATCCTGATAATGGATGACATACTGCATTATTTTATCTACTTCAGCAATGCGTTCTTTTACTGAGAGTTTTGCTATCTTTTGCTGTGCGGTTTTCGCATTTTCAAAAATAGATTTTAATTCATCTCCGGTCGGGTCGTTAAATTCATACAAAAATTCCTGATTAATCGGATTTGTGATTTTAGTTGACATACTACTGATTTTATGCTGTAAAATACCAATTTACAGTGATAAGAAAAAACGCTTAATTTAATATTATAGAATATACATATTTATTATTTATCGAAATATTTGTTTCTGTTGGTGCGGACATCATCCGATAAGGTAACAAGCTTTTACCACTTTAAAAATCTTATAATTAGCACTAAACATTACTTTTGGATTAGTACCTTTGCAACATGAGTAATAATCCTGATTTTAACCTGAATGAAGACAATATGCGCTTAGCTGTAGACCAGCTGAAAAACAAGCTGGCTAAAGTATATTTAGGAGGTGGCGAGAAAAAAATTGTATCAGAACACAAGAAAGGCAAACTGACCGCCCGAGAACGAATTGATTATTTATTGGATAAAGACAGTTCGCGTATTGAAATTGGGGCACTTACCGGAGATGAAATGTATCTCGAAGAAGGCGGATGTCCAAGTGGTGGCGTAGTTGTTATGATAGGATATATTTCCGGAAGGCAGTGTATTGTTGTTGCCAATGATGCCACAGTAAAAGCCGGGGCTTGGTTTCCTGTTACCGGTAAAAAAAATCTGAGAGCACAGGAGATTGCCATGGAAAATCATCTTCCTATTATTTACCTGGTTGACAGTGCAGGCGTTTATTTGCCCATGCAAGATGAAATTTTCCCGGATAAAGAAAACTTTGGTCGTATTTTTAGAAATAATGCCAAAATGAGTGCCATGGGTATTCCGCAGATTGCTGCCATTATGGGCAGCTGTGTGGCAGGTGGCGCATATTTGCCAATCATGAGTGATGAGAGCCTGATAGTGGAAGGTACTGGCAGTATCTTTTTAGCCGGTCCGTATCTGGTGAAAGCAGCTATTGGTGAAAATGTAGATAAAGAAACTTTAGGTGGAGCTGAAACGCAAACCGCATTAAGCGGAGTTTGTGACTATAAAATGAAAGACGACAAAGAATGTTTGGATACCATAAAAAAACTAGTTAAGAACTTCGGGCATTTTCATAACGCAGGTTTTGACCGTATAAAAGCAAAAAAGCCTAAAGCAGTAGAGAAAGAACTTTACGGCATTTTTGGGAGTAAGCCCTATGATGTTCGTGAAATTATTAAGCGCATTGCTGATGATTCCGAATTTACGGAATACAAAGAAGATTACGGACAAACTATTGTATGTGCGTATGCCCGTATAGATGGCTGGAGTGTGGGTATTGTTGCCAACCAGCGATTGGTAGTAAAAAATAAAAAAGGTGAAGTGCAGATAGGCGGTGTCATTTATTCTGATTCGGCGGATAAGGCTGCACGCTTTATTATGCTTTGTAATCAGAAAAAGATTCCACTGGTATTTATGCATGATGTTACCGGCTTTATGGTAGGCAGTCGCAGCGAGCATGGAGGCATTATCAAAGATGGTGCTAAAATGGTGAATGCTGTTGCCAATTCTACGATGCCGAAGTTTGCCATTGTATTGGGCAACTCTTATGGTGCGGGCAATTATGCGATGTGCGGCAAAGCATACGATCCTCGCTTGATGCTCTGCTGGCCAACGGCAAAAATTGCGGTGATGGG
Organism: uncultured Chitinophagales bacterium; assembly: GCA_964451125.1. Classification (GTDB taxonomy): domain Bacteria; phylum Bacteroidota; class Bacteroidia; order Chitinophagales; family JADIYW01; genus JADJSS01. The sequence continues at coordinate 1,846 of CAYVGM010000065.1, read as the reverse complement.
TGGCAGTCAGGCGGCCAACACGATTTTGCAGATTCAGGTTTCGGCGATGGAAGCCAAAGGCAAATCGTTGACTGATGAAGAGAAGGCTGCTATTTTATCTGAAATAACAGAAAAATACGAAGAAACGACTACGCCCTATCATGCGGCTTCCAGGCTGTGGGTAGATGCCATTATCGATCCGCTGGAAACCAGGAAGTGGATTTCTGCAGGAATTGAAATGGCAAATAACGCTCCGGTAGAAAAGTTTAATGTAGGTGTGATACAAACGTAATCTTTTATATAGATTGATGAAAACGATTACAAACAATAAGACAATAATAAAGATACTAATCCTATTGTTTAGTATGAGTACCCTATTCTATTTAGCTTCTTATCTGAGTGCTGAACTTATTCTTGCAAATATTAGTAATTATATATACTATATTTTCTCCTTATTAGCGATTTATTTGCGTTATAAAACAACACGATTAAGAGCAGGCTTTTTTGGAGATTGTTCAATATTACTTGCGGTTTGTTAACAGTAGGGGTATGGATGAAAATATTGCATATGCGCATGGGTACAGCACTCATCAATTTTGCAATCATCTCATTTATGGTCATTTACCTAATTCGCTTTTATAACAATCCACATAAAAATCATTTGGACATATTGAAACTATTGTGGATTACAACTATGTGTATTATTGCTATTTTGCGCTTTATGCACATTATACCTTCAGCATTTTTAATTATTAGTCATACGTTGTTCATAATAACGTTAATTGATTTTAGTTTAATGGAATTCAACATTATTGACAATTCTAAGACATAATGTGAAGTGCATATAAGTGCTGAAGCGAATGATAAAGACGTGATATGATAAATTGGAAATAAAATGCATGCTATTTCGTCAGGTGGGGACATTAAGCGATAGGTAATTATACTACAAACATTAAACTAAGTTTTTTCACTACTTGTCCCGTTTTAAACGGGAGTCTGACGGTTGAAAATTGGCGCTGGTTGTGCGTGTTGTGCACAAACTATCACTTATTTACAAATGTAATTTAATACACAAAACTTTAATTACCAAATCTACCACAACTATTGCCAATTTTTTGTTGTAGGCAGTACTCTTACGGTTTATATGGTTTTTCATTTTCGTTGTCTTTATAGTATTCGGAAATGATTGAAAATTGTTTTTCTGTTAAAAGTATTGTATGTAAATCATTACCACCGTAAAGTAAATAAAATTGTTCATCTATCTTTTTGTTGTTAAGCATTTCATTTACTTTCTTAAAAAAATTTCTTGGTGCTGTATCCCAAAATGTTTGATTGTCAAGTTCTTTTTTCGTGTAAAGATTTAATTTTTCGCCGTTGATTATTATGTCATTTGTTTTTTCATAATCATCTGCCGAGTTTACAGTCAAACTCACGTTTCTTTTTTCCAATATTTTATTTAGTTGCGGAAGAAAAAAGTCAAAACTAAATTCGGCAAGCTCTTCTGCGTCAATATGAGCTATTTTGAGATTATCGTCATCATAAATGTCAAAGTTGCTTATGAGTTGTGCTTTTAAACTGTCAATTCTTGAATTGTTAGCATATTTTAGGAAATCACTTTCAATAAGCTTTTCTCCATAAATGCTATCGGACTTTTCCATATTCACATTTGACTTGCTATTATCTTGTGTCTTTGCTTTTGGGTTGCAACTGATTAAAAATATCGAAAAAAATAAAATTGTTAATTGTTTCATTCGGTGTCTTTTTTTAGGATTGCCTACAACGGCAGATTGTGAAAAAACCTTCATTTTCCGCAAATTCCGTAATTTAAAGGTAGGTATTTGGTTTATAGATGGCAATAGGGGATGTA
>CAYVGM010000064.1:0-12126 GCA_964451125.1 uncultured Chitinophagales bacterium | reverse complement strand
GGGACAGAAAATATTTATTTCTTGCGGCGACAGCGATGCCGTTGATAATGTAGTGCATTTGTTATTAGCCCGTATAAAAGGGGCACCGGCAGGAACGAAAGGTATTTCTTTATTTATCGTGCCGAGAGAAAGAATCAATGCCGAGGGGAATTTGGAATGGAATGATGTAACCTCCATTGGAGTGTATCATAAAATGGGCTATAAGGGTGCGCCGATTGCACATCTTAGTTTTGGTGAAAACAACGATTGTACGGGCTGGTTAGTTGGTGAAGAAAATAAGGGCTTGAGTTACATGTTTCAGATGATGAATGAAGCAAGAATTTCTGTTGGTTTGCATGCTACGGCTATTTCTACTGCGGCTTACTATGCCAGTTTAAAATATGCAAAAGAGCGCTTACAAGGCAGAAATATTGCAGAAAAAAATCCTGAATTGCCACAGATTCCAATCATACAACATGCTGATGTAAAACGCATGTTGCTGTTGCAAAAAACATTTACCGAAGGGGCACTTTGTCTGGAGTTGCTTTGCAGCTATTATGCCGATATGGAAAAAGTTACGCAAGGTGAAGAAAAAGAAAAATATCATTTGCTGTTGGAAATTCTGACGCCGGTAGCCAAATCGTATCCAGCCGAGATGAGCAATATTTCAACGAGTAATGCCATTCAAATATTTGGTGGTTATGGATTTACCAAAGATTTTATTGCCGAACAATATTATCGCGAAACACGTATCCACACCATACACGAAGGCACTACTGCGATACATGGTCTTGATTTATTGGGCAGAAAAGTAATGCTGAAAGGTGGCAAAGCGGTTATGCTGTTGATGCAAGAAGTAATGGCAGATATTCAGCGCGCAAAACAACAGGATGCTACCAAAGACTATGCGGCAAAACTGGAACAAAAACTGGGTAGCCTGCAAGAGTTGAGTATGCACCTGATGAGTGTGGCGCAGCAAGAAGGTGCGGAAGCTTATTTGAGTGATGCTACTTTGTATTTAGAGTTATTCGGCATTTTGACGATGGGTTGGATATGGCTGAAGATGATGAATGCCTGTGCGGAAAATGAACATACAGATGAGCAGTTCAGACAATCAAAACAACTTAGCTGTGATTATTTTTACGAATACGAATTTCCGAAAGCAGAAGGATTATTTCTTCGTTTAAAAAGCAAAAAACGAGTAACAACAGGCGAAGTACAAGATTTGATTGATTAGTATTTAGTTTATTGTGGTAGAATAAAACAATTTAGCTTTCTTCCATCTTCTTTCTCAAAATATAATCATTTAGCCAGAAGGGGCCGTAAGCGATGTCTGTTTTTTCATATAGCTCAAATCCCATTTTCTTGTAGAAATACATAGCGGGATTTTTACGGTGTACATTGAGTTGTATAAAAGGGCAATGATTTTTGTGTGCCACATTTTCTACTGCCTGCAAAAGTGTACTACCGACACCCTTTTTATGAATATCCTGCCTTACGTACAAACGATGCAGGTAGATGATGTCTTCTTTTAAAATGCCATAAACATCCCCTTTTATTTCATAAGCTGCAAAACCCTGTATTTGCTGACCATCCTGATAGAGGAGATAGGTGCATCCTTGCTGCATTTGCTCTTTTATCGCATTGGCATTATACATTCTTGCATACATATATTCCACTTGCTCATCAGACAAAAATGCACGGTAGGTTTGTTTCCATACCAAAGCCGCCACTTCTATAATTTTGGGAATATCAGTAAAAAAGGCAATCCTAATTTTCATACATCAGCAAGTCATTTTTATAACTTCTTTATGGACAATCTTTGCTCTTTACAACAAAATAAGGGTTGAGCAGATCTTCTCTGTTGTAAACCATCGTTTCATCCGTATTGAATACTGTAGTGGTAGCACCAGCTTCTGCCGCAATGATTTGTCCGGCACAGGTATCCCATTCCATGGTAGGGCCTAATCTGGGATAGATATCAGCCTTGCCTTCTGCAATTAAGCAAAACTTAAGAGAACTTCCGGCTGCAACAAATTCTACTTCTTTGAAGTGTTGTTTTTTTTCATCCACATAGGCTAATAGTTCCGGTGTCTGGTGTGAGCGGCTACCTACAATTTTGAGCAATCCGTCTTCAGCCGGTTCTCGGACATGAAGTTGCGTTTTTGTGTTTTGTTCCAGTTTAAAACTCCCCTTTACTTTTTCTGCAAAATAGGTAATTTCTTTTGCGGGTAAATAAATCACCCCCAAAACAGGGATGCCGTTTTCAGTGAGTGCAATATTGACGGTGAACTCACCATTGCGCTTAATAAATTCTTTAGTACCATCAAGCGGATCCACAATAAAACAGCTTGTCCATTCTTTTCTTACTGCATATTCTGTGAGTTTGGTTTCTTCAGAAATCACAGGAATGGTTGGAAAGAATTTATTTAATCCGGCTATAATGATCTCGTTAGATTTTTTGTCAGCGAGTGTAAGCGGAGAATTATCGGATTTTATTTCTACTTCTACCGGTTGATTATATACCTGCAAGATAGCATCTCCGGCATCTTGCGCAATTTTTATTATTTCTGTCAACATAAAAAATCAAAATGAATAGTATGCATCTTTCAGCGTGGGGTTATGTTTGTCTTTTTCACTAAGAATAATAGCTGAGGCTGGAATTTTCCAGTCTATATTCAATTGAGGGTCATTATAGGCGATACCACCTTCAGAGGCTTTGTCATAAACATTATCGCATTTATAAAGAAACTCACATGTGGGAGTCAGCACCACAAACCCATGAGCAAATCCTCTGGGAATGAGCAATTGTTTTTTATTTTCCGCAGATAATTCTAAAGAGAGATGTTGCAAATAGGTGGGTGAATCTTTTCTTAAATCGACAGCTACATCCAATACACTCCCTTCAACAACACGAACTAATTTAGCTTGGGCATAAGGGGCATTTTGAAAATGCAAGCCTCTCAAAACACCATAAGCAGACTTAGAATGATTGTCTTGAATGAAATTATATCGCAGTCCGTTTTTAGTAAGTTGTTGCTCGCTGTAACTTTCAAAGAAGAATCCTCTTTCGTCTTCAAATACACGGGGCTCAATTATAAATAAATCTTGAAGTGGAGTGGGAGTAATATTCATGCAAATGATTAAGCAGATTTGAACATGGCTTTGAGCTGCACCCAATAGTTCTTCTTGAAATAAATGAAACCTATTATTAATAGATCTAAAAAGAAGCCGATACCAATAAACATTAATGTTTGATTAAGTGTGGAAGTCACATTTTTTTGAAGAGGAAGATGAGGTTCATCTATAGTTGAAAATAAGGGTAAAATTGACTGATAATTGGTTTTGGCAGCCTCAAGCCCTCTGGCAGATTCAGCATATAGACCTTCCAGCAATGATTTGTTTCTTATATATCTGGTTTCTATCAAGTCTGCTTTAAATGTGATTAGGTTATTAGCTTTATCTTTATAATCGGCAAGATTATACTCAGAATTTTCCAATTGAGCTTTTACAAGGGCTAGTTTTTCTTCCAAAAAGTCAACAGTGATTTTAGCTTTGCCTGTTGCCCGTTCAATATAGTAGGCAATAACATTTTCATAAAAAGCTTCACATAATAATTTCGAAAATTCTTCATCCCCAGTTGTTACTGTAATGGAATAAATTTCAGCTTCATTATAATCAACAGTTACCATTTGACGAATTCCGCCTAAAATTCGTTTGAAGATAAGATAGTCTTGTGTATTTAATTCTTTTACGTTTGAAAAATCTTTAAAGAAACTGCCTTGCAGATTATTAAACAAATTTAAATAGTGATTGGCCAGATAGTCTTCTTTGCCCCTGAAATAGTATTTCTTGAATAAAAGTTTAGATCCCACCTTTTCCGTAAAAGCATATTCTTTCAGTTTTTTAGGGTTGTTAAAGTTGTTGTTAGTTGTTTGCAGAATATTAGAGAAGTTGCCACCACCAAATCCGGGAATCTGAGGTCTGTCTTCGGATAAAAAGAAAGTAATCTTTGCCGTATAGGTTGGTTTTACTTGCTTAGATTTATAAAAACCATACAAGGCCATCAACACAACGGGAATTGCCAAGAAAAAAGAATAGGATTTTGCAATATCAGTTAGTTCCTTGAGAATTTTAATTACATTCTTTAAACTCTGATCTTGTTCTAATGAGCCTTCCTCGGATAAAGCATCCTGTTCAGTAGAAAGAAGTAATTCTTTCTCATCAGTTATATTTTCATCCGGACTACTTTGCATTCTTGACGGTTAAAAATAATAAATAAAGGGTGAGTAATGAAGATGCTGCGCCAATCGAAGCATTTAATATTCTTCCAAATTTTTGAGGATCACCATTTCTGTCTCTTTTAATTTTAACTTTTTTCTGTTTTTCAGGTATAACTACAACAGAACCTTTCTCAACTTTAGGAAAAACTTTACCAAACATAGATCTGTGTGTTCGTAGAATCTGACCATTTGGGCGGATTACATAAGTTTTACGTATAAATGCACTATCACTGAAGCCGGCACCGTATTTTGTGATATAAAATTTAGCATCTTTGCCATCAGTATAAGGAACATAAAGGTTTTCAGGACGTTTATCTGAAGGATAATTGAATTGGCCTTTTAAAGTAACCAAGTCCTTAATAGCAGGAACTTCTATCACGTCTCCCTTTTTCAAGACGTAATTGTACTTAGAGTTTTTGTTAGTTAAAGCTCTGTTTAAGTCTAAAAGAACATAGCCTATACCATTTTCTGATCTGTTTAAAGTAGCACCATCAGGATAGGCAAAGCGAGTAAGCCCACCTGCTCTTTCTATTAACGAGGATATTTTTTCATCTTTTGTTGTTAATACATAATCTCCCGGGTACAATACCTCACCTTTCACTGTGACCTTTATTTGGTATTCAAATTCGGGTGTAGGCCGAACAAATATTTGATCAAAGGGCTGTAGCTTGATAGAATTTGCGACAGGATCTTTGCCTACGTTCTTACTTATACTATAGCTCAATATGGTAACCTGAGTAGGAACAGATTGAGAGATAGCCTTGTCATAATTTGCAATTCTGGCAATCTCAATTCTATTAGCAGCAGCTTCCATTTTAAAACCTTGAGCCAGAATAATAGCATCAGCTAATGTCATGCCTTCCATATAGGGGAAAGTATCATTCTTCCTCGTCATCCCATTCACCTCAATATAATAGCGATCAATTCGTCGTAAGTCTTTTAATACATAGATTTTATCTCTTTTTTTAAGAAGAAATGTGTCCATGTTCTCAAAATTATTAGTGGTATCTATCTTGAATGAAATAAGTTTTTCAGTTAAATCATCATTGACACGATAAATAATGATTTTATCCAATAGTGCTTCTTCTTTTAATCCTCCACACATAATCAAGGCATCTTTCAATGACATTCCCTTTTCAGATTCAAAATGACGCGGTTTTCTGACTTCACCTTTTACTTCAATGTCAAATTTGTCAAAATAATCTGTCTTTGAATAGATTTCTAATACATCCCGAAATGCTAATGGGATATTATCTGGAGAGTTTATATCGCTTATTATGTTGTTTAGATTTATTTTGAATGTGTGTTTTCTAAAGTCATCATAATTAGTTCTTACTACATATGCTTCTTCTAAATAGGCATCTTCTTTTAATCCTTGAGCTTTTTTAATCAAGTCCCAAACTCTGTCCCCTTCTTTCCATTGATATTTCCCCGGTAATAAAACGGAACCAAAAACATCTACGTAGTTTTTTACCTTTTCAGGAATAGAACGCACTCCAACAACATCTCCCTTGAATAGTTCAACTTTCTTGCCAATAGCTTTCATACTATCTAGGTCAATATCCAATAAGATTTGTTTATTGTTTTCAAATCTGCGTATTTGGATCACTTTTGTAAAGGCATCAGGTTTGAAATTACCACAGTATTTCAATAAATCATCAAATGATTCTCCTGGCAACATTTCATATTTGCCTTCTTTGTTTACAGCACCTTCCACACGAACAATATTCTTTTGAGCCGGTACATAGATATAATCATTGTTGTCTAAGAAGATATCATCTTGTTTTTCAGGATAAAATAAAAACTTATATAAATCAAAACGGCGAATAATCTTTCCATCTCTTTTGATTTGTATATCGCGGATAGTACCCGATTTACTTGGTCCTCCGACATAAGCTAAAATATTGTATGCGGTATTTATTGCTGGAAATGTATAGGATCCGGGGTTTTCTACATCTCCTACTACATTAATCGTAATTACTCTGGAATAGTTTAGTGATACGTCGAACTGTGACTTATCAATCATGTATGCACTTGCAAACCTGGTGCGCAATAATTCTTTGGCTTGTTCTAATGTTAGCCCTTTTAAATAGACTCTCCCTATGTTTTCTTGCTGGATATATCCATCTTTATCAATATAAAACAATCTATTATAGTCTGCATATCCCCAGATCGAAACAACAACTTGGTCACCAACACCTAAGATGTAATTTGATGGTGGTTTTATGTCCACGGCATTGTTGAAGATTTTTACATCCTTTTGTCTGAAATAATTGAACCCGTAAATATCTACTGAGTCTAACCTGTCTCGTAGTTCTTTGGTTGCTGTGGCTGTAAGTTTTTCTACAGTTTCAGATGCTTTTTGTGCTTCTTTTAATAGTTTGTCCGGAGTATTTTGCCCTGCTTTCACTTCTCCGGCTCTTTCGGCATTCCCAATAGCTCCTTGCTGTTCATCTGCATCTTTTGTACGAGGTGTAAATGATTCAGCCTTTTTATTTGATTTGGTAACTTCTTCTACTTTTATTTCTCCTTGTTTTACCTGTAAAGTATCCTCAATTTTTTTGATAATTTCTTTTACGGTAGGTTCCGGATTTACAGGAGGAACAATTGGCATTATAAATTGTGCCTTTGTTACTGAAAACAATAAAAAGAATAGAGCAGAAGCCAGAGCCTTAGTATGTTTTATCATGATATCGTTTCGTATTGTTTGTTATAATAATTTTTATACTCTCCACTGGTAACATGGTTTAACCAAGCTTCATTATTTAAATACCAATCTACAGTTTTAGCCAAACCATCTTCAAATTGCAAGGATGGTATCCAGCCTAATTCTTTATTTATCTTCGTTGCATCAATAGCGTATCTTTTATCGTGTCCGGGTCTGTCTTTTACATATGTTAGCAATTGTACAGATGTGCCTTCATTCCGACCTAGTTTATTATCCATTATCTTACACAACAATCTTATCAATTCAATATTCTGCCATTCATTAAACCCTCCTATATTATAAGTTTCTCCATTCTTTCCCCGATGAAAGATAAGGTCAATGGCTTTTGCATGATCTTCTACATAAAGCCAGTCTCTAGTGTATTTACCGTCGCCATAAACGGGAAGTGGCTTGTTGTTACTGATATTATGAATAAATAAAGGTATTAATTTTTCCGGAAACTGGAAAGGACCATAATTATTGGAGCAATTTGAAATCACGACAGGTAAATCGTACGTATTTTGGTAGGCGCGAACAAAATGATCTGAACTGGCTTTAGATGCAGAATATGGCGAACGTGGGTCATACGAGGTGCTTTCAGTGAAAAGTCCTTCTTCGCCCAAGCTTCCGTAAACTTCATCTGTGGATACATGATAAAATAATTTGTTGCTAAAGTCTGGCTTCCATACTTCTTTTGCCGCATTGAGCAGATTTACCGTTCCCACAACGTTGGTCATAATAAATTCTAAAGGATTGTGTATGGAGCGGTCAACATGCGATTCTGCTGCCAAATGAATCACGCCATCAAAGGAATACCTTTGAAATAGTTCATTTATAGCATTAGCATCAGTTATGTCTACTTTTTCAAAAGCATAATTAGAAGCTTGCTCAATATCTTTCAGATTTTCTAAATTTCCGGCATAAGTCAGCTTATCCAGATTGACAATGCTGTACTGAGGGTATTTATTAACGAATAACCTCACTACGTGTGAACCTATAAAACCTGCACCTCCGGTAATTAGAATCGTTTTCATATGCTTAAAGTGTCCAGTAATTCAGGGATTTGATTTTTCCTTTATATAAATTTTTCAAGTCAACTATTATGGCATCATCAGTTGCCAAATTTATAAAATCTTGTTCTTCAAATTTTAAATATGCCGTGTGTGGTACGGCAACGATAATAATATCATAGTTGCCGGCAGGTGCATCAATCAGTTTTACCCCGTATTCTTCTTCTACTTCGTGCGCATCTGCATGTGCATCTGTCATATCTACGTCCAATTGGAACTCTTTCAGTTCTTTATATAAATCAAAAATCTTCGAGTTTCTGATATCGCTTACGTTTTCTTTAAAAGTAGCACCCATTATCAAAGCGCTGCATTGAGACGGGTTTTTGCCACTTTTCAATAAATCCTGTATGATCTTCTTTGCAATATACTGTGGCATCCCATCATTAATACTTCTTCCACTTAAAATAATTTGAGGGCGAAAGCCCAAAGAATTGGATTTATAGGTGAGATAATAAGGATCGACCCCGATACAATGCCCGCCTACCAGGCCCGGCTGAAATTTCAAGAAATTCCACTTCGTTCCGGCAGCTTCAAGAACATCGTAGGTATTGATATTCATAAGCTGGAAAATCTGGGATAATTCATTCATCAAAGCGATGTTCAAATCGCGCTGTGTGTTCTCAATTACTTTAGCAGCTTCTGCTACTTTAATTGAGGAGGCTTTATAAACACCCGGTTCTATAATGGCATTATAAATTTCTGCGATATTTTCTAAAGATTCAGCATCACAGCCGGAAACTATTTTAGTAATTTTTGTCAAGGTATGCAGTGAATCACCCGGATTAATTCTTTCAGGCGAATAACCTACTTTGAAGTCTTCTTTGAATTTTAAACCTGAAAGCTGTTCGATTACCGGTACACAATCTTCTTCTGTGCAACCCGGATAGACAGTAGATTCGAAAACGACGTAATCCCCTTTCTTAATCACTTTGCCTATCGTTGTAGATGCGGCAAGAATTGGTTTTAAATCCGGTACATTATGTTCGTCTACCGGTGTGGGTACAGCTACAATGAAGAAGTTGACTCTTTTTAAAACAGCTAAGTCTGCCGTAAATTCAATAGTACATCCTTCAAAAGCTGCAGCAGGCAACTCTTTGCTGGGGTCTATCTTGTTTTGCATCATCTCAATGCGCTTGGCATTAATGTCAAAACCTACAACCTTAAATTTGCGGGCTAATTCTAATGCAATAGGTAAACCGACATACCCTAACCCAATAACGCCTATCTGTTTCTCTCCGGAAATGTATGCATCTATAAAACGCTGATTATCTGCCATTTTAGTATAGTGGAAGTGCGAAAATACGAAATTTTTACGGAATAAACCGTTAATAAATAATAAGTTTGCTTAAATTGCCTTTTCGTTGCATTATATAGCATTTTTTTCTGACATGAAGTTTCTTTATTCGATTTTGATGTTTTTTGGAGAAATGCTGCTTCCCATAATTTCTCGTATAATTCCAAAAATAAGAAAATGGTATTTTGCTCAAAAATCATTCAAGGCCAGTTTTTCGACACCAATTAGCAAAAAGGAAAGTTATATCTGGATACACTGTGCTTCGGCGGGCGAATTTGAACAGGCTATTCCTATCATCAATGCACTTAACTTATCAAGCAAAAACTGGAAATTTGCCGTGAGTTTCTTTTCTCCTTCTGCATTAGAGCAATATAAAAGCAGCTATGAGGGTCTTACTTTTTTTCAGTTTCCGTTAGATACTAAAGAAAACATAAAGTTTATCATTCAACAAATAAATCCGGTTGCTGCCATTTTTATTCGCAGCGAACTCTGGCTAAATACGCTTCTTGTTTTAAAAGAACAGCATATTCCGGTCTTTTTGGTGAATGCTAGAAATTCTATACCGGATTCTTTTTTCCGTAAGATATATGATAATTATTGTAAGAAACTTTTTACGACTATATTTTACACGGATGAATATGGCACAACGAAATGGGATAAAGCACTCGAAAATAAAAACGTATTTTTTCAATCTCAAGAACTCGAAAGTTTTACAAAAGACAAGTTTTGTGTTTTTGCAGGGAGCAGCTGGAATACAGAAGAAACCTATGTTGCTCGTTTTCTGCGTGAATTTCCGGACTTAAAAAATATCGTGTTTATATTGGCTCCACATGAATGGGATGAAAACCGGCTAAAAGCAAATTTTGATTTTAATAATGTACAATTTTATTCCAAATACAATTTTAGAGCTGATGCCACTATTTTTTTACTAGATACAAAAGGAATTTTAAAATATGCCTATCGCTATGCAGATTTGGCTTTCATAGGCGGAGGTTTTGATAAAACACTGCATAATGCGTTGGAAGCCGTTGTATATGAAATTCCGGTACTGGCTGGACCTAATCATCAAAAGTTTGAAGAGGTTGCAGATTTAATTCAACAACAAAGGATAGTTGAAATCAATACGTATGAAGATTTTAAGCATGAAGTGCTTTCTCAATTGGAAAGGTATAAAAAGAATCAGACCGGCATACAAGATTCAGTAGCAGAAATGAGTTTACAAAAAGATGTTTCTATTAAAATTGCAGAAGCAATAGTAAACAAATTTCGAAGTAATAAGATGGGTTAACTTACCCAAATCTTTTTTGCAGTACATCAAAGAAGCGCATTTGGTAGGCTACTTTGTCGTTCCAGTTGAATTTCGTCCATAATTGATTGCGGCAATAATTTTCGGCATCATTTAAGCTGTTCATGTTTTCTAATGATTTAATTGCCGTGTCGTATTCTGCAAACTGATTGCCAAATAACTCGCGTACAAATACAAATTTATCATTCAGCATAATCAATTCCTGAAGTGATTTACGCACTTTCGGTTGTTGAATGGTTTCTACATGTGTAACTGTGTTGGTCTTAAAAATATCATTTAAGCTCTCTGTATTTTGAATGGTCTCAGATTTTGTTTCAACAACAGGTTCATCTTTAGTCAAAACGATATTGAGTTCTTCATGTTTAACTTCATTCTTTTCTAGTGTAAAGAGTTTAGTATCTTCTTGCTTTTTATTCAATAGTGTTTCATGGAAATCTTCTTTTCCGTCATCGAATAAATGGAATAAAGGTTTGGAATTGTCTTCTTTAAATTTGTCCTCCAGTTTTTCAAAAAAGGAAGTTTCCTGTTTTTTCCGGTCTTCCATTTTTGCCACCAGTGATTCTTTGTCTTTTTCTATTTTATCTTCTTCTTTTTTGAAATCATCAACCATTGCTTCCATTTTTTGCTGTGTAACGGCAGCAAAATTCTCTAGCTTAGTTTCTGCATTTTGAACAAACTCACTGTTTTTGATTTCCTCAGCTTTGTTCTTTAGTTCATCGATGGTTTGTGTGATAGAATTGTAAATATGATCGGTAACAGAGGTCTGCTCTTCCGCTTTTTGTTCTTGTACTTCTTCTTTTTTTATTTCACTTTCTTCTGCAGCTTGAATTACTTCCGCTTTTATTTCCTCTTTAGCGGATTCTTCCATGAGCTTATTTTCTGTTTCATTTGTAACTAATTCAGCTAAGGGCGTTATGTTGGTTTCTTCTGTTTTTAATTCAGGTGTTGCCACTACTTCTTCTTCAACAACGGTAAACAGCGTCTCTGTTTTGGCTTCTTCTTGTTTTTCAATTTGTTGTTCTATCTCATCCAAAGCCATTTCCAGTTCTTGTTGTTGTTCTGTATTTAGCGTCGCTTCCATTTCTTCAATATGCTGATTCTCATCAACGGCCACTATTTCCTTGTTTTTATCAGCTTCCACTATTTCAGTCGTGTTAGTCAGTACAGTTGTCGTTTCTACCGGAGGTGTTTCAATCATATTTATAGAAAGCTTTCGCTCTATATCTGTAATCCTGTCAATACAACTGTTCAGGTATTTTTTCATCAGCAATAATTCCTCACGGCTCATTGCTCCTTCGGTAAGAATAGTTTTATTCAGATTGGAAACTACGGTGAGATAGTTTTCTATTTTTTGGAGTGCATTTCTAATTTCCATGTTTTATTTTTGTAATTTCGACGAAATTATAGTCTAAAACGCAAAGTTGTCTAATGTTTTTAGAACCAAATGTTAATAAGTCTAAAACCGGATGGATTGAAGTGGTCTGCGG
>CAYVGM010000063.1:9891-12262 GCA_964451125.1 uncultured Chitinophagales bacterium | reverse complement strand
TGAAACGCTTATCCCGAACTCAGGTTATTAAATAAAAATGGATTTTATCTGCTTAAGCTTAAACTTATCTTCGCAATTGTGGATGTTTAAATTGCTATGCGAAGAACAAGATATTGTTATTAGCACGCTGTAATTCAAAAGGATAGTAAAATCCGTTATTAATATTGTACATTTGCACTAATTAAATACAAATAATGAAAAAAGGAACTGTAAAGTTCTTTAATGAAACAAAAGGATTTGGCTTCATTAAAGACTCAGACTCAAACAAGGAGTACTTCGTACACTTAAACGGATTAATTGATAACATCCGTGAAAACGATGAAGTAGTATTTGAGTTAGAAGAAGGAAGAAAAGGTTTAAATGCAATAAATGTTAAATTAGCATAGTTACAATTTACCTGTTACTTTAAAGAGGCTGTCTTAAATCAAAAAATTTAAGACAGTTTTTTTTATTTAAAAATAAATATTACTAATAAAATAAAATATAATGCTATATTACTACTCAAAACAGCAAGTCATCTTCCACATTTTTATCATGGCTTTCGGCAAATTCTTCAATTTGTTTTTGTGTTGGGTTTATATTGGAATTGCCTAATATTGTAAATTCTTTCAGCTTAATTTAGTATAGTATTTACCATTATACTCTCTTGATTCTAATTAGCATACTGCATCAATAGTGCTTCCAATATTAGCACGTATTTCGCCTATTAAATCCGATTTCCATACATTAACTGCACAGAATATATCCGAAGTTTCCCAATTATCTCCATTTTTCTTAAAGTTTTTACCCTTAAGTATAACTTCTATACCTGATGAATTTGGTATGTCATTTATCTTTTCGATACTGCCTGTGTTGTTACCAATATACAAAGAACACTCCCGACTATATCGGGATAAGTTCAATTCACCACCACCACATATAATGTTTTCCTCATAGAATTTCATAGCTTCTACTGCGGCAGTATCAATAAAATTTCGCTTTGTCTGTTGCCAAATTTTCTGAAATCAGTTATGTTGTTTTTATCAGCTATTGTGCAATTGAAAACTTTGTATTAAATTGCCCTACACGAGGAGCGATGTTTGTTTGTCAATCCTCCGAAACGTTGGGCGGGTACGAGTTGAAAACCCGCTATTTTTTTTAATATACATCAAATTCTTCAGCAACAAAATCTTTATATCTTCATCCTGCACTTACATAAGCAACCAGTAATAATCAAGATAAAACGGTATTAATTCTTCTCCTGTATCTTCTTGTCTTCCGGATATTTGATCGTGTAGATTAATTTGAATTTCTTGGTTTCATTCGGCTGTAGTTTCACTTTCCAAATTACTTTACCAAAATCTTCTGTCAGCTGAGCACCACTGGTCTCATCTAAGCTGACTTCTATATCATTATTTTGCGAAATCGGATACTGATCCAATATTTCTATTTCGACAGCCGTGTTTTTATTGTTTTTTACTGTGGTTTCAAATGCCTTTTGTTCCCGCTTTTTATTGCCTATAATTTTAGTCGATGTATAATCATTCAACTTGATGCGTTTGATATTAATTTTCTCATCTCTGCCTAATGAAATCAATAAAGTATCGGCACTCACATTCGGGTTGAGATAGGATTTGCCCACATAACTGTCGTCAAAGAAAATATTGGCTTCACCCGCCAGCAAATTATATTTTGCCCAATCGGTCACTCGTGCCAGCAAATAAGCTGTTGGATCTAATTTCGGCACGGCGTGGTAATTATAAACGGCCTGCATTTTTATTTCCTGTATGCCCACGATATGTGATTGATTATCCGATTCTATATCCTGCAAAGTTTGTATATCGTACTCTTGTGTGGTTTCGCCTTCCAATAAAGTAACCCCATTATCATCAGCTTTCAGACCATCAACAAATGATTCACCATCCGTACCGTTACGGGCTATATCCATAGAGTTTTGCATCATCTGTGGTGCGGTATACCCACTGTTCTTTTGCTCCAACTTATATTTGTAATAATCAGGCTGGAAAAAATCAACATAAAGCGGATATAAAACAGGTCGGCTTTGGTTGCTTGCCGGATTGGCGGTTGAGAGTTTTAATTTAATATCTTTCCAGTCCATACCTGTATTTTGTACTACTTTGGCTTTGCAGTCAACTTGTAATGGTTCAGTCAAGTTTTTAGCTCTGATATCGTAAACAGGCATCCAATAGGCATTGCTTACCACATAGTTGCATTTGAAAGTGGCGGCAGTTGCACTTAGTGCATTTACTTTCAAAACTATCTCTTTTACCGATTTTTGCTGGTTGTCTATGTCATTTATTTGTTGGGTAATACGTGTGATGATTTCTGTGTTTGCTGTTTGCTGATGTACTAAATCCAATAATTTTCTTCT
>CAYVGM010000063.1:6119-9791 GCA_964451125.1 uncultured Chitinophagales bacterium | reverse complement strand
ACACCTTCATTGAGGTTGTCGCTAGCCAGCCGTGTTTCTTTGGCAAAATTTCTGTAAACTGTAACTTCGCTTACCTTGGAGTTATTGATGGTAATACTGAAACTCTGCAAAATACTGAGCGTAGCAGTAATTAATAAAAATAATTTTTTCATTGATTTTTTTTATTCCAAAACTAAAACTTCTCTGATTAAGATGCAATATTGTTGCAAAAAATTAACCGGATTTTATAACTAATGAATGTAATTTAATGATAAATAACATTTAGCTTTGGAAGCTACTACATATTTATTAGATGAGTCCGCTGAATATCGTTCAGGTTATTGATGTTTTTGATGATGCTCTCAATGGAGCAGTAATTTCTACTCAACGATTTACAACAGCATTGCGCCAAAAAGGACATTGTGTGAAAGTAATCAGTACCGGAAAAAAGAGTCTGGATAAAATTATAATGCCTCAATTTTATCCGCCTGTGCCTTTCGTAAAAAATGTAATGCAAAAAATGAAATCTCAATTTGCTTTCCCGGATGAAAAGAAAATTAAATCAGCTATCGAGGCTTGTGATATTGTACACGTACAGTTTCCATTTTGGTTAAGTATGAAATGTATAGAAATAGCACAACAGTATAAAAAACCAATAGTCAGTACCTTTCATGTTCAAGCCGAGCAAATTGCTTACAATATCAATATAAAAAATAAGTGGCTGATAAAAAAGATAAATCAATTCTTTATCGAGCAGATATATAATAAGTCGGATGTGGTTGTTTGTCCAAGTAATTTTGCTCAAGGCGAATTAAGAAAATATGGACTGAAAAGCAAGAGTGTGGTCATTTCGAATGGCATTTTACAAGAGTATTTCTCAGATCCGGTGACTAAAAATAATCATACAGATTTTCATATACTGACTGTTGGCAGAAATGCTGTAGAAAAGCGACAAAATATGCTGATTGATGCTGTCAGTAAATCAAAATACAAAAAGCAAATCAGACTCAGTATTATCGGCGATGGACCTCAAAGAGAAAAATTAAATGCATTAGCTTCAAAAAAATTAGCTGATAAAGTTGATTTTTTATACTTGCCCAAAGAGGAAGTGCAACTCAAGTACAAAGAAGCCGATTTGTATGTGCATTGTGCAGCGGTTGAAGTAGAATCAATGAGTACAATGGAGGCTATGGCAAGCGGCTTACCCATGCTGATTGCCGATTCTCCCTTGAGTGCGGCCAAACAGTTTGCCTTAAATTCAGAATTTCTTTTTAAAACGACTGCGGAACTGACACAAAAGATTGATTATTTTTTTGAGCATAAAAATGAACTTCAACATGCTGCAAAAAAATATGCACTTCACGCAAAAAAATATGCTTTTGACATCAGTGCCAACCAGCTCAATGAACTTTATTATAGTTTGCTATAAAAGTGCATCAAACTGAGTTCGAGTTAAGAAAAAGATGGTAAAAAAAGTTGATTTCTCATTTTTTTTCCAACTTAAAAAGGAGGAGGAATAAAAGGAGGTGGTTATAGCTAAAAAATCAACTACTTTTAAAAAGAACACTTATTTCAACTCAGGTTAATAAGTTCATTTATCAGGCTTTGTTCACGGTCTAATGATAGGGAAGGAGGCGAAGTATTTGGTATTGGCCAATGGCAATCGTGCTCATAGTATTGAAGTAGTTTACTTATTGTTGAAGGAAGTGTTGAAAGCGGGAAATCTATGGCTTGTTTTATTCTCGAATTATCAATCAGCATAAATTCATTTTTGAGCCAGAGCGGTAAATCCACCCATTCTTGTATTTGATGCATATCGAGAAATTCGTCGGTGGCAATAACAACTTCAGGCTTTTTATTTAATTTTTGTTGAGTGAATGCAACAATTTCTGCTAATGAGGCATGGAAGGAAATGGCATGATAAATAGATTGTTGTTGCTGAGTATGAATAAAAAATTCGATTATTGCACACAAATCATCTACATCGGTGAATGCAACGCGATTGTTGAATTTTTCAGGTTGTAAATATGCAGGACACTTATTGACGCGATAAAGCCAATAATAGAGCCGTTGTGTATAATCATGTTTTCCTAATATCAATCCCGGGCGCAACATCACATAATTGAGTTGTGAAAATTGTTGCAATATACGCTCACACTCCGCTTTTCTTGCATTGTATGAAGCACCCGTTTCATCTGCTATTTGTTCGTTACTGCAACTTACGGTAGGTTCATCTTCATTAATAAAATGAGGATTATTTTCATCAAAATCAAATAAACTTGAAGTAGAGATAAAAATATATTTCCCAATTTTTCCTTCCTGTTGCTCAAGTTGTTGCTTCAGTGCATCCGGCCAATAACACGATAAGTCAATAATAATATCCCAATTTCTATCGGTTATTTTACAGAGATCTTCTCTTTTTCTCCTGTCACCGAAAAGACGGTTAACCGAAAAATCTGGAGATGAAGCAGTAATCCCTCTGGAGAAAGTAGTAATGGAATAATGTTTAATATTTACCAGCTTTGTCAATAAATTCTGACCAATCAAGCGTCCACCACCCATAATAAGTATGTTTATCATAATTTATTTCTAATCAACCAACAGCTTCCGCCCACTCTTTTGCACCATAAGTAATTATGACATCGCTTCCTGCTCGGCGAATCGCTGTCAGTGTTTCATGCAGTGTTTTGTTGAAATCCAGCCAGCCGTTTTGTGCCGCAGCTTTCAACATTGCATATTCACCACTTACATGATAAGCAGCGATAGGTACAGGAAAATTTTGTTTCAAATCTTGTATGATGTCTAAGTAACATGTTGCAGGTTTCACCATTAAAAAGTCTGCTCCTTCACTATAATCTAATTCGGCTTCCAGCAGTGCTTCTTTTTTATTGCAAAAATTCATCTGATAGGTTTTCTTATCTCCGCTTTTAGGCGCAGAATCGAGTGCATCACGAAATGGCCCATAAAACGCACTGGCATATTTTGCCGAATAGCTCATAATGCCTACCTCCTGAAAATTGTCGGCATCTAAGAGTTCTCTAATATAACCCACACGACCATCCATCATATCACTCGGTCCAAGGATATCTATTCCGGCTTGAGCTTGTGCTAAAGACATCTTCGCTAAAATCGGCAATGTCTTATCATTGATGATTTTTCCGTTTTCTACATAGCCGTCGTGGCCGTCACTGCTGTATGGATCCATGGCTACATCACTGATTAAACAACATTCTGGAAATTCTTTTTTAAATTCTTTAATCGCTTTTAAATAAAAGTTCTTTGGCGAATAGCTATAGCTTGCTTTTTTGTCTTTAAGTGCATTTTCTACAGCCGGAAACAGGATAAAACTGTTCACACCCAATTTCATACAGGCTTCTATTTCTTTCAGCGCCACATCTATACTGAGTTGCGCTTGCGATGGCAATGACTTGATGGGATTGCGTTTATTTTTGCCGTCAACCAAAAAAAGCGGTTGAACTAAATGACTGGTTTGAAGATGAATTTCCTGCATCATTCCACGAATTGCTGCTGATTTCCTGTTTCTTCTCGGGCGATGTAACATAGTTAATATTTAATGTTTAATGTTAATTTTAATTTTTGAATATTTTAGTCTACAACTAACACATCTATTTTTCTCTATTTTTCTCTATTTACAAATCACTAATTACTTCCCACTACTCACTACTCACTACT
>CAYVGM010000063.1:0-6019 GCA_964451125.1 uncultured Chitinophagales bacterium | reverse complement strand
GATGTTTCCGTATAACCGGGGTCGCCTCCGGATACTTTTGTTTTGATCTGCATAGTTTCACTTTTACCAATAAATACTACTTGAAAAGTACTTTTATCTCTTTGCTCTTGCGAAGGACCTTCGCCACTTTTCTTAAGGTTGAGCAACATGTTTTTTATGGGTGGAATTTGCGCACCGATAATTACGGCACCCACACTTCCCACTAAGCTAATCACTTGCTGCAATTTTCGGATAGCCATAAACTGCGCATAGTAAAAATCACTGCCATAAACAGAAGGTCTGAGTTGTGCACTTCGTTGCACTATCCATGGGTCAATCACGGGCATAGGCAATGCCCATTTGTTGATTTGCTTTTCAAAATAGGGAAGTGTTGTTGCTTTAGCTCTTTGTTTTTTATTAGTGGATTTATGTTTCGGTTTTTTTGTTCCGAATAAGGAAATGTTTTTTCCCATTTCCGAAAAAGCATTGATGGCAGAAGCATAAGTTCCACCGGAAAAGCTGGCATTGGTACTGACAAATCCGTTTATCGTCTTTTGTTCATTAGCAGGCAATTGCATGGCTGTAAAGAATGCACCTGCATCAGCAGGAATACTGTCAAAACCGCAACAGTTGATGATATATAGCCCTTTTTTTCCGGCTTCAGCACCAAATTTTTTCATTATATTTTGTACAAAAGCAGGCTCACCCGTGATATCGCAATAATGAGTATTTGTGGCTACACAAGCGGCTACAGTATTTTCGCCATACAACGCATATGGCCCTACCGTAGAAATCAGAATTTTGGTACTTCCACTCACTTCCTGCAACGATTGCATATCTTCTGCATCACATTCAAACACTCCAATATCATAATTGGCTTTATTGGCCAAAATAAATTTTGCTTTTAAGGCTTCCAGTTTATTTATATTTCTTCCGGCAATGCCCCATTTTATTTTTGTAATGTCCACGTGGTCTGCAAAATATTGTGCTACTAGTTTTCCGGTAAAGCCCGTACAGCCGTAAATAATGATGTCGAATTTGCGAGAGGCCATTTTATTTTTTTATAAAATTAAGCAACATATCCAATCCTGCTAAGGTTTTAGTATTTTTAATTGAAATTTAATTACATGATTGTCTGGGTAAGTGCTTGGTTTATCAAATATTTTACACCGAAGAATATCGGCGGTATCAGTATTTTCCCATTTATCATTGTAGAAAGTCAAGACATTAAAAAAGACAAAATATTTATCAATCATGAGAAAATACATATCTGGCAACAACTGGAAATGCTTATTATTTTATTTTATATCTGGTACGGATTGGAATTTTTGTTATTATGGCTGAAATATAAAAACGGATTTAAAGCTTACAGAAATATCTCTTTTGAACAGGAGGCATATGCACATGAGCTAGATTTAAACTATCTGAAAAACAGAAAACTCTTCTCATTTATAAAATATCTTAAAATCGGCTCGAAAATTGATGAATAGAATTACCTTTGCACACGAACAAAAATACATATGCAAGAAATTAAATTAGTTATAGTTGACGATCATCAGATATTTTTAGATGGAATTGTGTCACTTTTGGAGGATGAGCCGGGAATAAAAATTACAGGTACTGCCCATAATGGCAACGAGGCCTTGAGTTTGATTAAGCAAACCAAACCGGATGTCGTTTTAATGGATATTAATATGCCGGTAATGGATGGTATTGAGGCTACGAAACAACTGAAACAATCACAGCAAGATGTGAAAGTGCTGATGCTGACGATGCATTCAGAGCCCAGATTCATAAAGGAATGTTTGGAAATTGGGGCAAAAGGCTATGTGCTCAAAAATATTACGAAAGATGAATTACTGAAAGCGATTGAAACGGTTTACCAAGATAAACCCTACCTTCATCCGGAAGCTCAAGAAAAATTAATCAGCTCTATGTCCAACTCGGAGGATAAAGAGGATGACCGTAACTATGATGAGTTGGCTGCTTTGATAACACAGCGAGAGTTGGAAATTTTGCAACTTATAGCTTTAGGGTTAACTTCTCAGGATATAGCCCAAAAACTATTTATCAGTAAAAACACGGTGGAAACACACCGCAAAAATATGCTTGCCAAATTAAATGTAAATAATACGGCAGCGCTGTTGAAAATTGCTTATAAAAAAGGATTGGTATAATCCTGAACTGTTATATTTGATTGAAGCGGGATTTAGTTTTCTTTTTCCCAACGCGTAAGCAATGCAAAAGGATTTTCTTTTACATCTTTTACAAAATGTTCCATATCTGATTTGGCATGTCTGATTTTTGAAAATCCGCTATTTTCCAAGAAATCGTCCCATTTTAACTGAGCATTTTGGCGATAATGATACAGATTTTCACGCATGTCATGCAAAAGGGCATCAACAATACGTTTGCCTTCATCTTCGATAAATGCATCATTTTGAATCAAATCCTCTAGTAATTCTTTAAACTTTTCGATAGAAACGGCTGCCGTTCCCACACCCATATATATAAATTTTGTCAGCATGATTTTTAGATTTGAAATCGAATCAAAGTTAATCCTCCAATTTTAGCCGAAAAAGAATGCAGTATTAAGTAAAAAATAAAATTAAGGCTCGCCAATTCTTTAAATTTTAAATTAATTACAAATAAAACGATATTTCTGACTATTTTGCAGAGAATATGACCACACAAAAAAGATGGATATTATCGGATGCCGATGCCGATACGATTGCCCAATTGCAGCAATCGCTGAAAATTCATCCTGTCATTTGTAAATTATTAGTCATACGTGGCATTGATACTTTCGAAAAAGCTAAAGCATTCTTTCGCCCATCTTTATCTGATTTACATGATCCGTTTTTGATGAAAGATATGGATAAAGCGATTGAAAGAATAGAACAAGCTATTGCCGCCGAAGAAAAGATAATGATTTACGGCGATTACGATGTTGATGGCACTACTGCTGTTGCCTTGGTTTATTCATTTTTTCATGAATTTTATGCTAATATCATTACCTACATTCCCAATCGCTATACAGAAGGTTACGGAATTTCTTTTGAAGGTATGGATTTCGCTTTTGAAAATCAGGTTAAACTGATCATCTCTTTAGATTGCGGAATTAAAGCAAATGATAAAATTGCTTATGCTAAAGAAAAAGACATGGACTTTATTGTTTGCGACCACCATTTACCCGGTGAGGAATTGCCGGATGCTGTTGCTATTTTAGACCCAAAGCGAAAAGATTGCAGTTATCCTTTCGACGAACTTAGTGGTTGTGGAATAGGATTTAAATTGATACAGGCTTTTTGCATCAAGAATAAAATAGCTATCGAAAAGGCATATCAGCAACTGGATTTAGTAGCGACGAGCATAGCCTCTGATTTAGTTCAGATTACAGGAGAAAACCGCATACTTGCTAAATTTGGAATGGATAAAGTCAATGAAAATCCGAGAGCAGGGTTTAAGGCATTATTGAACGAACTGAAAATTGACAAAAAACTGGAAATTTCAGATTTAGTATTTATTATAGGACCTCGAATTAATGCAGCCGGACGAATTGCACACGGTTCAGAAGCGGTTGAACTGCTTATTGAAAATGATTTGAATTTGGCACTGGAGAAAACTAAGAAAGTGCAACAAAACAATGACGAACGCAAAAACTTAGATAAGGATATTACTGAGGAAGCATTCTCAATGCTGGAAAATACAGTAGAATACGCTGATAGAAAGTCAACAGTTTTATTTCAATCACATTGGCATAAAGGCGTTATAGGTATCGTGGCATCTCGCTTAATTGAAAAATTTCATCGCCCTACTATTGTATTAGCTGCATCTAATGGCAAAGCTGTGGGTTCAGGACGTTCTGTTCCCGGTTTTGATTTACATGATGCCATTGAAACTTGCAGCGAATATTTAGTACAGTTTGGCGGGCATAAATATGCAGCGGGTTTAACAATAGAATTAGACAATATCGATGCTTTTTCTGCTGCATTTGAAAAGATAGTAAGTGAACGTATTACTTCAGAACAACTCATCCCGCAAATAGAAATAGATGCAGAAATAGAACTGGAAGATATCAATGAGAAATTCTATAATATTGTGGAGCAAATGGCACCATTTGGTCCCGGAAATATGCGTCCAAATTTTATTACCAGAGAAGTTTATGATACCGGATTCAGTAAGATTTTAAAAGACAATCACCTCAAATTGAATATTCTCAAAGACGGTCAGCATCCTAAAAACGGAATTGCCTTTGGTTTGGGCGATTTCTTTAAGATGTTGGAAAGTAATGAAACAGTAGATATCTGTTATCAGCTTTACGCTAATGTTTGGAATAACCAAACTAAAATTGAATTTCGTTTAAAAGATATGAAACCTTCAGCATGAAACTAAGTGCAGAGAATTTAGTAAAAATTTACAACGGACGCAAAGTAGTAGATCATGTTTCCATCGAAGTCAATCAGGGTGAATGTGTAGGTTTGCTCGGTCCTAATGGAGCCGGAAAGACTACTACTTTTTATATTACTGTAGGTTTAGTAACACCAAATGAAGGAAATGTTTTTTTGGACGGTAAAAATATTTCGGGGGTGGCCATGTACAAACGTGCTAAATTAGGCGTGGGTTATCTGCCGCAAGAAAATTCTGTATTTCGTACCTTGAGCGTAGAAGATAATATCAAAGCCATACTGGAATTTACACCCTTAAAAAAATCAGAACAAAAAGAAAAACTGGAATCACTGCTTGAAGAATTCGGCTTGACACATGTGCGTAAATCTAAGGGGAAATTATTGTCAGGCGGAGAGAGGAGACGAACAGAAATTGCCAGAGCACTGGCATCCGACCCCAAGTTTATTTTGCTTGATGAGCCTTTTGCCGGCATCGATCCGATTGCTGTGGAAGATATACAACATATAGTTGAAAAGTTAAAATATAAAAATATTGGTATTTTAATTACTGATCACAATGTGCACGAAACATTGTCTATTACCGACAGAGCCTACTTATTGTTTGAAGGAAAAATTATCAAGCAAGGAAATGCAGAAGAGCTGGCAGAAGATGAACAAGTAAGACGTGTTTATCTTGGACAAAATTTTGAATTGCGCAAAAAGTAATTTTATCATATCCACTTTTTTAAACTACTCAATTATCTTTTGTTAAGAAATCATCATTGGGGTTTGATTGTCTGGTTGCTAATTAGGAAATTAAATCACGAGTTTTTATTTTTATTAAATTAACTTCCTGCAATGAAAAATATAATGAAAAAAATGATGTTGCTTGCTGTTGCTGCAACACTTTCTTTTGTTTCTTGTCAGAAACAAAATGCTGTAACTACTGCTGATACTTTAGATGTTAAGTTGGCAAACGATCAAGTTTTTAAAAATGTACTTACTGCTGCATCCGATTTGGGCGTGCAACTGGATGTACAATCGCTGAGTGTTGAAAATAATATTACTGAACTAAGCGCTATTGCCACCCGTATTAATGCCAAAACAGCTACAACTGCGGACTATACTCGTTTGGAACAAATAACCGGTGTATCTTATGATCATTTTATCGGGTTATTGCAAAAATTTGGATTGGCATTAAACGAGTTGAATAAAAAATACCCACAGTTAAGCTCAATGAAACAAGCAGACTTGACGACTACGTTTACAAAAGCTATCCAATCCAATACAGATTTGCAAAACATGTTGGTTAATCCGGCTGGTGTTACAGAGCGACTTAGTGCTTGTCCGCTTAGAGATTTATGCAATTTAGCAGTATCGCTAACCAGAATGTTTGCCGGAGATGCCATTTGTACTGCCATCAGTGTTTCTACTATTCCGGTAATAGGCGGTTTGCTTTGTACACTAATATTGAATTTGGGAGTTTCCGTTCTGACTGCAATATGCAATGCATTGCCATGCTAATAAAATGAACAATTCAAAAACTGTAAATATCAGAGGCTGTCTTAAATCAAAGAAATTAAGACAGTTTTTTTATATAATTTATCGGGTGTAAATGGGTTTTTGCTTTGTATGTTCTCCTTTTGTTCTCT
>CAYVGM010000062.1:0-12387 GCA_964451125.1 uncultured Chitinophagales bacterium | reverse complement strand
AATTAGTCAAAACGCACCGCCTTACTCATATTCTAATGCATAATTCGGGTTTAAACAC
Source organism: uncultured Chitinophagales bacterium (assembly GCA_964451125.1). Classification (GTDB taxonomy): domain Bacteria; phylum Bacteroidota; class Bacteroidia; order Chitinophagales; family JADIYW01; genus JADJSS01. The sequence goes on along the minus strand of CAYVGM010000062.1, from coordinate 12,329 downwards.
AATCAAAGGTCATGAATAAAAAATCCCGGGGTAACCAACCGCCGGGACTATCTTAAACCAACCAAATGAAATTAAACGATTTTCGTTTACAATAAAGTAACAATTCTCGTGCCAAAGTCCATTTTTGTTGATTAATTTTCTTTTGATTCTTTGATTTTTTCTTCCAGTTTACTCTTTTCTTCTCGCATCTGCTTGATTTTCCATTCTTTCTGATTAACGACTTGTTTTACTTCCTCTAATGAATCATTTACAATTTCTACTACCGTTTGGTGTATTTGTTCTCCTTCGGGATGATTATTATCTATAAATGTTTCAATCAGGGCGTGGGTAACTTCTTTAATTCCTCTCGTATTTTCTGGATCTATTATATCCTTCATGAGCTTATCTATGGTATTAAAGGTAATATCGGCTACCGCACTGTCCAGCGTTTCTTTAATAAAATTGCCCAATCCCGGAATATAGTTCAGGGTTTTCAGTTCTTTATTTTCGTGTATAGACTCGCCCACAATTTTATACGTGTATTGCTTCAGTTCTCCACGGTATTCTGTATAGGCAATATTCATGGCTTCGCCCACTCTGTTAGTCAGGTATTTCACAATAATATCCTCTTTAGGTTTGATTACATTTGTAACGATTTTGTCAAAGAGAGGTGAACCTTTTTGCACTTCTTCCTGTGCCATGCTTATCATTTTTACAATTACAGCATCACTCACTTCTTCCACCATCACATCTGAGACAAATTTCGTTTTCTTAAAGACAAATGTTTTTGTAATATCAAAAACCCCCAGTCTTTGCAGTCGGAAAAACAAGCCAAATAATCGCAAAAAGCTGAATATGCTGAATGCCTGATTGATAGGAATACACATAATTACATCATACCAATGCACAAAAGGATAAAACCACCATTTCGCATATTTCTTTCTGTAAATACTTCTTGCCCATCTAAACAAAAGCTCTGCAACATAAATGCCTACGAAAATCAAATCATATTTCAGGACATCAGGAAACACAAACTGTGCATACCAATTGTAAAAGGAAGGCAAAATGGTGCGTATCGCCTGAGCAATAAAGTGAAACTGAAATAAATAGCCAAACAGTAAATAAATAAGATTGATGATGATAATAATCAGAATGGCTAAGTCCATCCAAAACAAATGCGAAGCATCTGAATTGCGCAGCTTTTCGACATCAATTTTCAGCATTTTACCCAACTTTGGCATATCTTACTTTTTTAGTGAAGATAAGCATAAATTAAATGCCATAATAAACTGGGCAGATAAGCTAAGATTGCTGTTTGCGAGGTAATAGAACTTTTATTAAAGCCAAAAGCAACAATATCACCGCAATACTATATAAGCCAAACGTCAGTTTACTGCTTTTATCATAATGCTGTTCATTCTCTGATTCGCTTGCATTTGACCAGGCAATAAAACAATCAGCCACTAACCATTGCCCGAATAAGTATTTTTTATCATTTTTGTTTTGAACGGCCATACCAAAAGCCTCTAAGCTGTTGCGCAATGTTTCCGCAATGGAAGTTTCATTAAACAAAGCAAATGTTTTTGCCCCTACTACTGAGGCAGAACCTCCAATATCCCAAATTACAGGACCGGAATCTATATCCCCCTTTCCATTAATACCAATTTTATGTTCTCTGATACCATAAAGACCCATTCTTTTATCCAGAAAATGTGTCTTGTATTTTGCAAATTGCTCTTTGGCAAAATCAGAATCAATCTCCAAAAGAAAAATAAGCAGCAAACTTTGTGAAGAGCCTTTAGCTTGTTCTGTTATATGACCTGTTTTATAATCTGTTTTATGCGGAATTAAGCCCTCTTTATCTAAATTAGATTTCAGCTTTTGTATATATTCAGACAAGAAGGAAGTATATTTTGCAGGATAAATCTTATCGTGCATGGCAAGGGATGCTACAGCAACAATATTATCACAAGGCCAGCTCAAACCGGCATAAGAAGCTAAAAAAGTTTGATTACTCTGTTTAAACGCATTTACTATATTGTCACAGTTTTGTTCAAATTGAAGACTATCGGCGTAATTGTTTTGTATAGCCAGTTTTTTAGCTAAAAGACAGTTTGTCCATCCTGCATAAAAAATCCCATACTCAGGGCTTAGTTGTTGTGGAAATATTGACCTTCCTTTTGGAGAGGACAGTGCTGATGCAGCTTTGTTTATCTCATTTATGCCCATTTCCCTTATCTCCTTATCTTGGGTTTTCTGCAGGAAATCGCACCAGCTCAGCCCATAAAGTACATAACTGAAAAAATAGCCTTCGGGATAATATTGCTGCATTTTTTCTGCACCATCATGCTCGAGCTTATTCCCAATAAAATACAATTGTTTATATACCTCAGTATTGACACCATTTTTCCATACTGTCTTATGAGTCAGTTTATTATTCAGAAAAATAATATAGATAATGCTTATAAAAAACAAGAAAACAATGCCTGATTTAAGGATTTTTAGCATGAATTAAAATTAAGAAAACTGGCTTTTTGCAAACACAAAGAATGGTTATATGAAAGTTCTCTTTTCTTAAATATCTATAATTTAACAGCTTGATTAATTATTGTGATTTGAAAGAATAAGCTGCTTTTTGCAAGTCTTTGAGCCATAAGTTTTGTTTATGGCGCATCAGCCAGCCTGCAGTCTGATAGATGTGCCCGTCTTTAGTCTGGAAAATAACAAGATCAAACAAAAAGCGAATATCCATACCGTGCTGTGATAAAATACCCGATAGCTGTGATTCACGGGCTTTCATATTATTTATGGTAAATGAGGAATCTGATTTTTCTATATTCACTTCATTCAAATTTGCTTTGAGCTGGTTGACGACAGAATCGCTCATTAAATCATACATACTGTCACCCGGATTGTTGCCCCAGTCCACTAAAATAAAATACACATCCCGATAGCCGTTTTTAGCCTGAAAAATCGTTTGGGCTGAAGGATAGACATCCTTAGCTTGTTGTAAAAAAGATGGATAGGACAAAGACAGATGATCCAACTTGAATTGCTTGGGTTCTTTGCTGTATTTGCAAGAAGGCAACAATAGAAAAGATAAAGAAATAAGCAATAGAATATTTAATAAACGTTGTGGTTTCATGTCGTCAAAAGTAGAAAAAATAAGCGGAAACCGAATACTTCCCGCATCAAAACATCGTAGCGTTGCCATGCTCTTTTAACCACTTACGATGTAGTTTGTAATCCGGCATAACTGCCTCGACATGCTTCCAGAATTTGGGCGAATGGTTCATTTCTTTGAGATGGGCAAGTTCGTGTATAATGACATAATCAATAACTGCAAGCGGCATCAGGAGTAATTTGGTAGATAAGGTAATTTTACGTTGTGCGGTACAGCTTCCCCAGCTGGAAATAGTGTGTTTTAACACTACTTTTTCAATGCGTTCTTTAAAATAAACATCGTTCCAGTGCAACACTCTTTCTTGCATACTTTTTAAAAAATATCGCTCAGAAAAACGAAGCAAGAATCGTTGAATTTCTTTTACTTTTCTTTTATCATCCACATGCTCATTGAGAAATATATGTAGTTGGTCATCACCTCTGTAATTGAGTTTTTGCTGAATGTTTGTGCTTATATATAGCCTGATAAAAAAAGATTTTCCAAATATCCGAAGTTCTCTGTTTTGATAATAGTCGAGCGTATGCGTATGCTCAGCATAATATCTGTTTTGTCTAATGGTAGATTTTGCCCAATCCAGAAATTGCTTTACCATTTTTTCTTTTTCAGCTATGGAAATATGACTGGGCAGACGTACAATTACTGCCTCTTTACCCAGAGAAACACGAGAAGTATTTCGGGTTTCCACAATAATCTTTACCGGCACAGGCAGGCTTTCCATCTGATATTGATGCACACTCACCGGATAAAAATAGGTTGTTCTGAACAAGCGAAAGCAAAAATTTATAAACAATAACAGGATATTGTTATAAGCAATAAAACAGAAGAATTTCGTATTAGCCCATTTCTATCTATCAGACTCTTGCCATTTGTTTGTTGATGTCTTTAAGGTGTTTTTTCAGCTCATCACTTTTTACTTTGCAGTTATTAGCACGGCGCAAATATTCTTTGGCTACTTTAATCTCTCGGCGTTGTGCGTAGATAGTACATAGCTGCAGATAGATGGTCGCAAGGTTATCATCATCCGGTACACCTTTTTGCAGGGCTGTTTTCAAATTGCGTAAAGCTTCTTTTTGGTCACCTTTTTGTAAGGCAATAGTGCCGAGTTGCAAATATTGCAGTCCTTCCTGAGAGCCTCCGAGCAAATCACTTTTACTTGCCAAACTTTTGCGGATGTCTGCCTCTGCCTCATCTAAATTCTGGTTGGCCATAGCAAAATTAGACCTGAGCATATAATACCCTTGTCTGACCGGTTTTATCAATAAATTTGGAAACTTTATCCATGACATGGTTTCTTTTGCACCTTCAATATCTCCGGCTTCTACCTGCTTCTGTAAATACCGCATAGGTCCGATAAAAATATCGAACAAAATAATAGAAACGGTAATGATGTATATAAATATTGACCACGTATATCCTTTATGAACAAAAATATGGATGAGTATTCCAATTACCAATAATACAATAGAACCATAAAAACGGTATTTAACAAACAAGCGCATGAGATTCATAAAAAAAATTTGTAGCGCAAAAATAGCGCAATACCTACAGATATAAAAATATAGGAGCAGAATATCTTTACTGATGAAAAAAACACAGCCCCACTTCTCTGGTAAAGTCAGAAACTTTTTATAAGCCAGAATACTACTTTGTAGCTTAAAATAGAATTTTTACTTAATGCATCCTGGCTCAAAAAATTATTTAGTTGAACAAACTGTGTGTGGTAAAATCAGCATTAAAATCCCACTAACTACAGATTGTATTTATTAGCCTCCAGCACTTTAGCAGCAATACGTCTGCGAGCTTCTTTTACATTTACCGGTTCGTATTTTGTAAAGCGTTTTAAACCCATTTGCATAATGCGCAATTCATCACCTTCGGCAAAAGACTGTAAAGCATCTTTTCCATTTACAAAGATGCGGTTCATGGCATCATTAAAATATACTTTCAGCATGTCGGTATATACCTGATCTGTTTTTTCGCCTTTTTCAACTATCTTTTTCACGCGCAACAACAAGGATTCTGCCGTATAAATATCAATCAGGATATCTGCCGAATTCATAATGATTTCTTGCTCGTCTTTCATTTTTGCCATCAATTTCTGTACGGCACCGCCAGCTACCAGCAAGAACGCTTTCTTGGCATTTTTCAATGCTTTTTCTTCTGCAGCAAATTGACCTTCATCATCACTGCCAAAATCAGGAACACTCATCAGTTCTTTTTGAATAGCCATGCCCGGTGTCATCAAATCTATCTCTCCTTTCATGGCGCGCTTCAGCAACATATCGATAGACAACAAACGATTGATTTCATTTGTGCCTTCATAGATACGGGCAATACGCGAGTCTCTGAATGCACGTGGTGCACCTGTTTCTTCTGAATAGCCCATACCGCCATGTATCTGTATATTTTCATCCACAATAAAATCCAGTACTTCTGAACCAAATACTTTTACTATTGAACACTCTATGGCATATTCTTCAGCAGACTCTAACAAAGCTTTTGCAAATTCTACCCCTTGCTCTTTCAGCTCTTCTTCCATCTTGCCTATATCATTGGCACAACGATAAGATGTTACTTCCAAAGCAAACAGCTTGATAGCCATATCGGCAATCTTATGTTGTATCGCGCCAAAAGATGCAATTGGTTTGCCAAACTGATGGCGTTCATTAGCATAAGACACGGCCATGTTAAATGTTTCGCGCGCACCGCCTAATGCAGTAGCCCCTAATTTATAACGACCAATATTTAAGATATTAAATGCTATCAAATGCCCTTTTCCGCGTTCGCCCAGCATGTTTTCTACAGGAATTTTGCAGTTTTCAAAAAACACCTGGCGGGTAGAAGACCCTTTGATACCCAGTTTATCTTCTTCTGCGCCTAAGCTCAGACCGGGAGTACCTTTTTCAACCAAAAAGCCGGTAAATTCTTTGCCGTCAATTTTGGCAAATACTGTAAACAAATCTGCGAAACCGGCATTGGTAATCCACATTTTTTGCCCATTTAAGATCCAAGATTTGCTGTCTTCAGATAAAGTAGCGGTAGTTTTTGCGCCTAATGCATCTGAGCCGGCATTTGGCTCTGTCAAGCAGTATGATGCTGCCCATTCGCCACTGGCTAATTTTGGCAGGTATTTTTGTTTTTGTTCTTCTGTACCAAAATATAAAGTGGGTAGTGTTCCAATACCAATATGTGCAATAACTGTAGTGGCAAACGAGCCCGTTCTGCCCATTTCTTCAGCTATAATACAACCCGTTATAACATCCTGTTCCATGCCGCCGTATATTTCCGGAATAGCCGTGCCCAACAAGCCCAATTCGCCTGCTTGTTGCAATAACTTTTGAGACAAGGCATCTTCTTGTTTCTCAATTTGTTTCCACTTGGGCATCACTTCTTTTTCTACAAAATCAGATGCCATAGTACGCACCATCGTTTGTTCTTCAGTATAATCTTCGGGTGTAAATACTTGCGCGGTGCTTGAATCTTTAATGATAAATTCTCCGCCTTTTAATGATTTTACGTGTTCCATTTGAGTTGTATTGTGTATGCGATGTGCTTATATAAACCTCCACAACATACGGTTAAAAAATTTGAGCATACTAAATTAAAGAATGGAAGATGCGTAAGAAAAAAAAGCGGTTTATGTTTATGTTAGGAGATATATGGTCTGATTGAAAACAGCAGCAAGTGGGTGCTAACTTATAGTATTTAATTTTCGTGCTATTTTACCGATATTTGCATTCAAAGTTTTTTATTTCTTTGATTTCAAACGCTGTTGCTTATGTCTAATCTTGATCTATCTGTTTTATCGAATGCCGAACCGGCATTTATAGATGCACAATATTAAACACAGAAAAAAGGGAGTATCTTCTTATTTTATAGACTCTGCCGTCAGCTTACGTTTTTTATACATTTTTTGAATATTTAAGCGGAAATAAGTACTAAAATATATGTTCTGTGAATTGCGGGTAGATAAGATATATTGGTATTGTGTTTTGAAGCCCACTCCCCATTTGTTGTTAATTTCATACTCATAAGATACTTGAAATGGAAAACCAAATTCCCAATTATTTCTTTCAGCAACAGTAAAATTGGTTTGATAAGGTGCTGGTTGAAATTCTATATAGATTGCAGGTTCAATAGTATTCATAAAGAATAAACCTGTTCCTATATGGACAACATGTTTTTTAATTGCAAATTTCTTATTAATTGTAAATTGTACTGTCATGTTTCTGTCAATAAGTCGTCCGTAATAATCAAAAGATATTTCACTACTATAATGTGGACTATAGAATCGAGTTGTACCGGGGAAAAAACGAGAAAACTGATTATAATCCATTCCAACAGTTAAATAAAATTTATGACGAAACATACAGGAAAACTCACTAAATAAATTAAATCCGATTGGTTTTTTCTTTTGGAGAATGGTCAATCCTTTAAATATTGTGTCTTCTCCATCAACCAATAGTTTATCATTCCAGATACTATAGGATGGACCCAAGCCTGCTGAAAAGGAAAAACGATTTTGGGGCTTTGTCTCTCTATCTTTTGAAAATGCATTTAATGCGAGCATCATTGTAAAGAAATATGTTAAATATGATTTCATATTTTAAAAATTTAACCGAGTAGCATCTGCTACTCGGTTGTTGTTTAATAATTAGTTCATTAATCTTGGTAATGAATACCAAACACTTCCGCCATGATAATAATAAGGCCAGCCATCAGGGTCTTTTCCATGTCCAAAATCTGCACCTTTTATATTGGTGTTATAGAACGTAGCCCTGTTATAGGAGATATGACCTAAGTCTTCGTCTTTGTTGCTTATTTGTTTTCCGGCATTTACTGTAATTACGCCAATAACAGGTATCTGTACCTGAATAGGAAAAATGAGATTCTTAATATTGTTTAAAACTCCATCTCTATCATCTTCATATACCTCTATTCTTTTGTTTGTTTCCAATAATTCCCAGCTTTGGTCAAATACTATCCACTGTTTTTTTTGAGTTCCATTTTTTGCTTCTTTTCTGCTCATATTTATAGCCAATTCTGTTGTTGGAAATGCAGTAGCAGCATTGCCTAATATTGTAATATCAGTACAATTAACTCTAAATTCAGGTCCGCCTCTAAATAATCCTTCATGTGGATCTGTGGCTTTTAAATAACCTAAGTCAATCCATATAGGATCTAATATTGTCTTTTGCGTGGACACAGGGGTTGCCGGTTGTGCTGGCGTGGCTGGGATTTCTCTATTATCATCAAAAGAACCGACTATCCAACATGCATTAGTTTGTGCATAAGCATCTGTTATAGTTCGGCTATATATTGTATTCGATAGTTTAACTGTCCCAGCATTTGTAACTTCACTTACGGCTAAATTCTGATGCGTACAGGTTGGATTGTACGTAACTGTAAAATCTTCGTGATAAGGCATATATATTTCTTCGTTTTCATCAATCAAATAAAGGGATAGCGTATTATTGGTTGTTCCTCCGTTAGGTAATATATCATTTTTTGATACTACTGTATTAGGTTGGTATCCAGGGTGATCCAGTTGATAGGCTAATAAATTGAATTTTTGTGCTGTAATACTCGGCTTATTTAAAATAGAATTATAATTATTCTTTAAGAACTCCTTAAAATATACAGCTTCATCTCTCCATTCATATTTTTTAGTAATAGTATTAATCGTTTCTAAAATTTCAGTTTGCACTGCTTTATCAGTAGAAATTTCAGTTAAAATTGATTGTGCTTTTTTTCGCATTTGGATCTTCACTGCATATTCTTTAGATGAATAATAATCAATAGGGGTGTTTTGCATTCTCTCTTTCATACAGGAAGTTAAGATTATTATTGTCATTATTGCTATGAAAGATGCTATTTTTTTAGATTTCATTGTAATTGAATTTAGAAGGTTGAAGTTGTATAAGTGCTGAAAACTACTTATCTTAGTAGGGCTAAAACGATAGTTGTACTAACAACTTCATGAATTTATTTTATTAAGTATTATACGCCGTATCTGGTAAGTGTTTTCAAATTTCTACCGGATATGGGCTGAGGGCGTTTATTGCATAAGCAATAAACGCTTTTCCTTTTTATCAGGAACGGTGATGGAAGTATGGTGGCGATTTATTATTGGAATAAACCTCGGTATTGCGAGTGCCAGTTGAAATACATATATGGGGGGGGTGTATATGATGCATCCGGAAACTTGGTTATTTATGTTTGTATGGTAAATGTAAATAAAAAGAATTTAACAAAGTGTATTCTATGTAAAATTTTTATACATTCTACAAAATATGCATGATTTCATGGTTCTGGGGTATGCACCCCATCGAAAACGGATGCCGTTTTATTCCATTATTTCCCGATATTTGCAACTGAATACTTGATGAATTTTAATTAAAAACGCTCGATTATGTCTAATCTTGATCTATCTGTTTTATCGAATGCCGAACCGGCATTTATAGATGCACAATATTAAACACAGAAAAAAGGGAGTATCTTCTTATTTTATAGACTCTGCCGCCAGCTTACGTTTTTTATCCATTTTTTGAATATTTAAACGGAAATACGGACTAAAATATATGTTCTGAGAATTGCGGGTAGATAAGATATATTGGTATTGTGTTTTAAACCCAATGCTCCACTTTTTATTAATGGCATATTCATAACATAATTGAAATGGGAAACCAAATTCTGCATGTGCAGTATTAGATACAGTAAAATTAGTTTGATAAGGTGGTGGTTGAAAACCAATAAGGATATAAGGTTCTCTCAAAAACATAAAGTATATCCCTGTACCCAAATGTATTGAGTGTCTATTTATCTCAATTTCTTTATTTATAGTAAATTGTATCGATGTATTATGATCAGTCAAAGCTCCATAATAATCAAATGATATTTCGTTCTGATAATCAGGACTTCTGTATCTGGTATTGTAACCATATTTTTTAGAAAACTGATTATAATCTATACCGACGGTAAGATAAAAATTACGACGAAACATGCAGGAAAATTCTCCAAACAGATTTAATCCACTTGCTTTCTTTCTTTTAAAGTAGTATGACCCTTTAAATATTGTGTCTTCTCCATCAACTAATAGTTTATCATTCCATATACTATAGGATGGACCCAAGCCTGCAGAAAAGGAAAAACGATTTTGGGGCTTTGGCGCTCTCGCTTTTGAAAATGCATTTAATGCGAGTATCATTGCAAATACAAATGTTAGATATGATTTCATCTTGTAAATAATTTAACCGAGTAGCAAATGCTACTCGGTTGTTGTTTAATAATTAGTTCATTAATCTAGGTAATGAATATTTTACTCCCCCTCCATGATTATAATAAGGCCAACCATCTGGATCTTTGCCATGTCCAAAGTCTGCGCCTTTTATATTGGTGTTATAAAACGTAGCCCTGTTATAGGAAATGTGCCCCAAGTCTTCGTCTTTATTGCTTATTTGTTTTCCAGCATTTACTGTAATTACGCCAATAACAGGTATCTGTACCTGAATAGGAAAAATGAGATTCTTAATATTGTTTAAAACTCCATCTCTATCATCTTCATATACCTCTATTCTTTTGTTTGTTTCCAATAATTCCCAGCTTTGGTCAAATACTATCCATTGTCTTTTTTGAGTACCATTACTTGCTTCCTTTCTGCTCATATTTATAGCCAATTCTGTTGTTGGAAAGGCGGTAGCTGCATTACCTAATATTGTAATATCCGTACAATTAACCCTAAATTCAGGTCCGCCTCTAAATAATCCTTCGTGTGGGTCATAACTTCTAAAATATCCCAAATCAATCCATATAGGATCTAATATAGTCTTTTGCGTGGACACAGGGGTTGCCGGTTGCGTTGGCATGGCAGGTATTTCTCTATTATCATCAAAAGAACCGACTATCCAACAGGCATTAGTTTGTGCATAAGCATCTGTTACAGTTCGGTTATATATCGTATTCGATAGTTTAACTGTACCTGCATTTGTAACTTCACTTACGGCTAAATTCTGATGCGTACAGGTTGGATTGTACGTAACTGTAAAATCTTCGTGATAAGGCATATATATTTCTTCATTTTCATCAATCAAATAAAGGGATAACGTATTATTGGTTGTTCCTCCATTTGGTAATATATCATATTTTGATACTACGGTATTAGGTTGGTATCCAGGGTGATCAAGTTGATAGGCTAACAAATTAAATTTTTGTGCTGTAATACTTGGCTTATTTAAAATGGTGTTATAATTATCCTTTAAGAACTCCTTAAAATATACAGCTTCATCTCTCCATTCGTATTTTTTAGTAATAGTATTAATCGTTTCTAAAATTTCAGTTTGTACTGCTTTATCCGTAGATATTTCAGTTAAAATTGATTGTGCTTTTTTTCGCATTTGTATTTTCACTGCATATTCTTTAGATGAATAAGAATCAATGGGTGTGTTTTGCAATCTATCTTTCTTACAGGAAGATAGGATTATTATTGTCGTTATTGCTATGAAAAATGCTATTTTTTTAGATTTCATTGTATTTGAATTTAGAAGTTTGAAGTTGCATAAGTGCTGAAAACTACTTATCTTAGTAAGGCTAAAACGATAGTTGTACTAACAACTTCATGAATTTATTTTATTACGTATTATACGCCGTATCAGGTAAGTGTTTTCAAATTTCTACCGGATATGAGCTGAGGGCGTTTATTGCATAAGCAATAAACGCTTTTCCTTTTTATCAGGAATGGTGATGGAAGTATGGTGGCGACTTATTATTGGAACAGACTACGCTGTCGCGAAAGCCTATTGACGTACATATATGGGGGGGGTGTATATGATGCATCCGGAAATTTGGTTATTTATGTTTGTATGGTAAATGTAAATAAAAAGAATTTAACAAAGTGCATTCTATGGATATTTTTTATACATTTTATTAAATATGCATCATTTCATGGTTTATGGGTATACACACCATCGAAAACGGATGCCGTTTTATCCTATTATTTACCGATATTTGCAACCGAGTACTTGAAGAATTTTAAATAAAAACGCTCGATTATGTCTAATCTTGATTTATCTGTCTTATCGAATGCCGAGCCTGCATTTATAGATGCACAATATGAAAACTATGCTAAAAACCCGGAATCGGTGGATGCCGAATGGCGCAAGTTTTTCGC
>CAYVGM010000061.1:0-12425 GCA_964451125.1 uncultured Chitinophagales bacterium | reverse complement strand
CTTCGTTTTTAGTAAAAATCATTGTGTTAGTTATAGAGAGTGAAAAAGCAATTTTTTCAACATCATGGTCAGCTCCAATGTATGTAAATGTCCAACGGTTAAGTTTTAGTTCTTCAATGAGTTTCTTAATATCATTACCTGAATATTCCTTAGAAGCATTTTCCTCGCCGTCTGTCAAAATTGTCACAAGCACATTATAGTCTGTTTGATATTGTAATACTTGTTTAAGCTTGTTAATACTGAATCCCATTGCATCATAGAGTGGTGTAGATGCGTTTGGTTTATATCTTGTATCATCAATTAACTCAAGTTTTTTTGCAGGGTCAATAAAGTGCAGTAATTTTTGTTCAATACCGTTAAATGTTACTAAAGAGATAAAATGTTCTTGTTCAGGAAATTCCTTTTCAATTCCTTTTACAGTCTGTACAATTTCGTTAAAGCCTTGGATAATTGTTTTCTTAATCGACTCCATTGAGCCGCTCTCATCCAAAATAATGAGGTTGTGTACTTGATGTTTTTTGTCCATAATATAAATTTTAAAGTTTTTCTGTTATCGGGTTAAAAAAATGACTGTAAACGAAAGACTGTTTAAGCACATCTGTTTTTTTGTTTTTCTAATTTTATAAAGGGACGAATTCTTTTTTTGCTATATTCACAATACCCTTACAGATGTGAAGACTCTATTTGTTTTGTCTTCTTTTGATGTTCTCCAAACACTATTATCAGCTGATTTTAATCGTTCGGTCAAATTAAAATTTCCCATTTTTTTAACTAAATTTTCAATAGGTATAATATTACTTTCTTCATCTACTATTTCTCCATTGGTTTCTCTTGCAAGATAATATGCAATAATATTTACAGTTTCAATATTTTCTGAAGATACTTCAAAGATTAATGGGTTGTCATGTATATCCAGAATTTGAAAACACAATTCTTCGTTTTGCCTTGAACACATATATAAATATGTCCAATTTCTACTTGTTAGAGGATTACTGTTTCCCTCAGAATCATAATCATGCAAATCGTCACCAAAAAAATATGCTGCAAACACTCTGAAATCAGGTCTTTCAGAATTTATTTTTACTTTTAATACGTTATTATTTTTCATTTTTATTATATATATTTATATATACTTATGAAGCTATGAATATGAATAATTAACTCAGCCTATGAGAAAACCACCATTTAGTATAATTCCAATTTTTAAAGTTAGTTATTAGTTTGATAAACGACAATAGGGGATGTATATTTTTTTTTGGTATATATCTTGTTTCAGATTTTGATGGGTTTAAATGACACAAAAGTCCATAAAAACAAGCCAAAACGAGCTAAAACTACCCTAAAAAGTCAGATTTTTTACTACAATACCTGTATTACTAGTTTGTGAAAAAACCTCCGTTTTGCCTGTTTTTCGATTTTTAAAGGTAGTTATTTGTTTAAAAAACGGAAAAGGGTAAATGTATATTTTAGCAGAAAATATTTAAATAGGCAAGCGGGCACGCCTTCGGCGCGCCCGCTTGCCACATTCCTCTTATGGTTTCTGAAAAGTGTAGCCTTTAATCTTTTTTTGTCCTAAAACTAAATCCCATCGTTAAAACAAAATTTCTGTAGTAATAGTTTGCCGCACTGTTGTCTTTAGGCCTGTATTTTATGTTTCGTGATAAATCGACATTATAACGCATATCCACAAATAAGCCGAGCTGTTCTTTTACGTCTATATGATAATCAATCCCAATAGGCATCGTAACATCCAGACGATTATAGGCAATTCCGTCATCCAGATTGGTATCATACGGAAATTTCTCTTTGGCTTTAGTCCCGTCAGTATATTTCGTAATTTGTTTGTTGGTCAGTGCATAGCCCACACCCACACCGCAATAAATTCCAAAAGAAGAATTGTCACTAGGTTGAAATGCACCCTTAAATAAAATTGGAAACTCTATAAAGTTTCTTCTGCGCCATTGCTTTTCAATATCTCCTACTCCATTATATTTCAACATAAAGCCCTTCTGTATCAGATGAATTTCAGGTTGTATGGAAAAATGTCTGGATACCATTATTTCTATGGGTATTACTACGTCAAATGCTGCCATAGGTTTATCAAATACACTGTAGCCCTTTTCTTTGATATGTGCAATACTTAACCCTACACCTGCCCCTATTCTCAAACCCACTTTAGCCGACATGCTTAACTGCATTACGGCAAAAAAACATAAAATCAAATACTTTTTCATAATAATTACTTTTTCAGCAAACTTAGCTAGTATTCAAAATATTTAACATACGTATTTCGTGGTATTTTTGCTATTTTCAATAATAGTTGTATGCGTAAAATCGAAACTGTATCTTTAGCTCTTAAATTTAGAAAATGAGTTATAAGATAGATCAAAAAGCAGAGAGTTTCCTGTTTAGTTATTTAAATAATGCATCACCTACCGGTTTCGAGGCAGAAGGTCAAAAAATATGGTTAAATTATATAAAACCTTTTATTGATGAATACCATGTCGATCATTATGGTACGGTTTACGGAGTAATTAACCCCAAAGCAGAATTTAAAGTAGTCATCGAGGCACATGCCGATGAGATATCCTGGTTTGTAAGCTATATCAGCGAGGATGGCTTGATAAGCGTTATTCGCAACGGTGGTAGCGACCATATTATTGCCCCGTCTAAACGAGTGAATATTCATACTAAAAAGGGCATAGTAAAAGGCGTATTCGGTTGGCCAGCCATTCACTTACGCGATATGTCGAAAGATACTACACCCAGTGTAAAGAATATCACCATCGATGTGGGGGCACTGGATAAAAAAGAAGTGGAAGCCATGGGCATACATGTAGGTTGTGTAATTACTTACGAGGATGAACTGATGAAACTGAATAATCGTTATTATACAGGTCGTGCCCTTGATAACCGTATAGGCGGATTTATGATTGCTGAAATTGCCCGATTGGTAAAACAAGCTAAAAAGAAACTTCCTTTCGGTTTATATATCTGTAATTCGGTTCAGGAAGAAGTAGGCTTGCGCGGGGCAGAAATGATAGTTCGGCACATCAACCCGAATATCGCTATCATTACGGATGTTTGTCACGATACTACTACTCCGATGATAGACAAAAAGGATAATGGAGATTTCAAGTGCGGACGTGGTCCGGTGGTTACTTATGGTCCTGCGGTTCATAATATTTTGCGAGAATTGATATTAGATACTGCTGAAGCCAGTAAAATCCCTTTCCAGCGCGATGCCGTAAGTCGCAGTACCGGCACCGATACGGATGCGTTTGCTTATAACGGCGGAGGTGTACCAAGTGCCTTGATTTCATTGCCGTTGCGCTATATGCATACAACTGTGGAGTCTGTTGCTATATCAGATGTAGAAAATGTTATTCAGCTGATATATAATACCTTGCAAAATATTTCTCCTAAAATGAATTTGAAATATTTGAAGTAATCAAAATTTTAAACTTTTTCTTGCTTAATGATTACATTTGTATTCAACTTGATTTGAAAGGTTACTTTTATCTTGTTTTTTGAAAGCAACTACCGACTTCCGTTAAAAAAACTTAACCCTTTCGATATTATCCTGTTTTGAGGAAAATTTTATCCTTTCCTTACATGCATTTTCTTACATTTGCACATTATTTTAATTGCTTATGCAAAAAACTACTTTTTTGTTTTTCGTTCTGTTGCTCTTGCCTATCTCAGGTTTTTGTGAAGAAAAACTTTTGGATAAAATTGATGCCATTATTGGAGATAAAATCATCTTGCGCTCGGATATAGAAAATCAGTTGGATTTGCTCAATATGAGAGGTAAGGATGTAGAACAAAACCGTTGCACGCTTATGCAGCAACTTATTCTAACCCGTATGCTTGCCAATCAGGCCATCAGAGACAGTTTACCTATCAGCGACGAAGAAGTAGAAGACGAACTCAATCGCAAGGTTAATTATTTTATCAGCATGGCAGGTTCACAGGAAGCATTTGAAGCCTATTACAAAAAAAGTGTACAGCAGATAAAAGATGATTATCGGGAAGATATTCGTGAAAATATGTTGTCATCTCGTATGCGAGGTAAAATCACTGAGAACATAAAAATTACACCGGCTGAGGTAAAACAGTATTTTGAAGAAATGTCTAAAGACAGTTTGCCCTATTTCAACGCTACTATGGAAATCAAACAAATTGTGATGAAACCAAAAGTAAGTGATTTGCAAAAAGAATTGGCACTGAAAAAATCGAAAGAATTGCTGGAAAGGCTGAAAAAAGGAGAAAGTTTTGATTTATTGGCAAGTTTGTATTCCGAAGATATAGCATCAGCACAGCAGGGTGGTTTATTAGACTGGGTACCGCGAG
Organism: uncultured Chitinophagales bacterium; assembly: GCA_964451125.1. GTDB lineage: Bacteria > Bacteroidota > Bacteroidia > Chitinophagales > JADIYW01 > JADJSS01. The sequence continues at coordinate 8,072 of CAYVGM010000061.1, read as the reverse complement.
GTACGTTTGTGAAAGAATTTGAAGCTGCAGCTTTTAAACTGAAAGACGGCGAAATCTCAGATATTGTAGAAACGCCTTTCGGGTATCATATTATCCAAATGGTGGAAAGACGAGGGGATATGATACAAGTAAAACATATTCTCATTCGCCCTAAATCTACTTCAGCGGATATCGAGTATGCCCGATTGAAGCTGGATTCTGTACGCAACGATATTTTGGCGGAAAAAATTACTTTTGAGAAAGCCGTGAAAGAATATTCTACTGATGATGCCTCCAAAAATGTGGGCGGATTTATTCTCAATAATGAAAACGGAAGCACTCTGCTTGATGTGACTAAGATGGATAATGAATTGTATCTTTTGGTAGATACTTTAAAAGAAAATGCAATTACTTTTGCCAGTTTATTTAATGATAATGACGGCACTCCGGCTTATCGCATCGTAAAATTAATTTCTAAAACTAATCCGCACGTAGCCAGTTTGCAAGTGGACTACGATAAAATCCAAAATGCAGCAAGAGCTTCTAAAGAAGAAGATGAAATTTTAAAATGGTTTGATAAGTATCTTAAAAAAACGTACATCATGGTGGATGATGAGTACAAGTCTTGCGATGTCTTACAATCAATACTAAAAAACTAACACTATGTCAGCATTCACTAGCGATACGGAAGGCATAAATTTACTATCTTCAAAATATAATGAACTAAAATCAGAGATAGCTAAAGTAATAGTTGGTCAGGATGAAGTAGTGAAATATGTCCTGTTGTCTATTTTTTGCAATAGCCACAGTTTATTAGTGGGCGTGCCGGGATTGGCGAAAACATTATTAGTGAAAACTGTTGCAGATGCATTGGATTTGGATTTCAAGCGTATTCAATTTACTCCTGATTTAATGCCATCTGACATCATCGGTGCAGAAATATTGAATGAAAACAGACAATTTCAATTTAATCGCGGTCCCATCTTCGCCAATATCGTGTTAGCTGACGAAATAAACCGTACACCTCCAAAAACGCAATCTGCTTTATTGGAAGCTATGCAGGAAAGACAAGTAACTGCAGCAGGGCAGGAGCACTTGTTAGACTTGCCTTTTTTCGTACTGGCCACTCAAAATCCAATTGAGCAGGAAGGGACTTATCCTTTACCCGAAGCACAACTCGACCGCTTTATGTTCAATATCATTCTGGACTATCCCACCTATGCGGAAGAATTGAATGTCGTAAAACTAACTACTTCAGATCATACAAATTCTGTTAATAAAGTACTGAGCGGGCAACAAATCATAGATTTCCAGCACTTGATACGCCGTATGCCCATAGCTGACAATACGGTAGAATATGCAGTCAAATTAGTTTCATCTACTCGTCCAAATACCTCTTATGCGGCTAAGTCGGTTAACGAGTTTGTATCTTGGGGGGCGGGTCCCCGAGCTTCACAAGCACTTATTTTAGCCGGAAAAGGACATGCTGCACTGAGCGGCAAATATGCTCCCGATATTGAAGATATACAGGCAGTTGCTTTGCCAATATTGCGTCATCGCGTTATCAGGAATTTCAAAGCAGAAGCTGAAAATGTTTCTATAGAAAAAATAATCGGAAACTTGTTATAGGAAGCTATTCTGTACTATTTGTCATGTAAACACTAAGTACAAACGACAATTTTTTTTGTTTCAAAAAAAGATTCTTCAAAATAGTCTTTAATATCAGTAATGCTGATATGTTTCTTTATAGCAGACAATTCCTCTTTTAAGTCGCCTCCCTTTAGCGCAATGATGCGTTTGGGTTTTAGTTTTCTCGTCCATCTCAACAAATCAGCCATGGGAGCTACCGCTCTGGTTACTACTTCATCTGCATGTAAATCCAACTGTTCGGCTCTACTGACGATAGTCTGAACATTTTTTATGTTGAGAGCTTGTGCAATTTCTTGTGCCACCCGGATTTTTTTGCCTATAGAATCACACAGGATAAATTGTGTTTCTGGGAAATAGATGGAAAGCGGAATACCCGGAAAACCACCGCCGGTGCCAATATCCAAAACGGTCTCATTGGGTTTAAATTTGTGCAATTTGGCAATACTCAAAGCATGTAAGACATGCCTTTCATAAAAATTGTCCATATCTTTTCTCGAAATAACATTGATTTGATTATTCCAAAAAGTGTATAAATCCTGAAGTTGTGCAAATTGTTCAACCTGAATTGGACTCAGTTCCGGGAAATATTTTTGGATAAGCTGCACAGATGAGTTTTGCAAATCAACGCTTGTTTGCCTGTTTGATATATTTGCGGATAGCATCTACTAAAGACGGATTTTCAGGTGTAGGCGCATACACATTGATTTTTAAATGATGTGCTTTAACGGCTTCTGCTGTTGTAGTGCCGAAAATTGCTAATCGAGTTTCATCTTGTGAAAAATTTGGAAAATTGATATAGAGTGAGTCAATGGCAGAAGGATTAAAAAATACAAGCATATCGTATTTTACATCACTCAAATCGGATAAATCGCTGGGTACAGTGCGATAAATGACAGCTTCCGTATAGCGAATATCATACTGTGCTAAAACATCGGCAAGGGCTTTATCTCGCACATCAGAACATGGCAATAAATAGGTGCTGTTTTCTTTGTGCTTGATAATGACTTCCATGAGTTTAGGCAATTTTCCATCGCCATAAAAAACTTTGCGCTTGCGATACTGGATAAACTTTTGCAAATACAAAGCAATAGCCTCATTTAAACAAAAATACTTATTGTCTTCACTTACTTTGATACGCAATTCCTCGCACAATCTGAAATAATGTTCTATAGCAAACCGGCTGGTGAAAATGACACAATTGTATTGATCAATATACACTTTATGTTTTCTGAAATCGGTAGCAGGCAAGCCTTGAACATACGTAAATGGTCGCCAGTCTAATTTGATTTTAAATTCTGCCGCTAAATCTATATATGGTGATTTGCCCAATTCAGGTTTCGGCTGAGAAATTAAAATAGATTTTACAGATTTGTATTTTATCTCACTCACAACTTCCGGAAGTGGTTTCTCGGCAACCACTATTTTTTTGGATTTGCTTTCCACCTTCGGTTTTGGCGTTACTATTGCTGCTTTCTTGGGTTCTGATTTTTTTACTTTAGGTTTTACTGTTTTTTCCGGCTTAGGTTTAGCTGTTTTTACAGTAGCTGTTTTCTTAGCTTTTACTTCCGAAGCTACCATTTTTTTAGCTGTTTTAACTGTTGGTTTGCTTGTTTTTGCTTTAGCAGTTGAAGCAGTTTTTGATGCAACAGCTTTGGTTGCGGATTTTGGAGATGCCGATTTTACAGATTTTTTAGCCGGAGAAACGGTTTTTTTAGCCATATTTTATTCTGTTAAGCTACCAAGTAGTTCAAAATAAATTTGCCGAGTAATAATACCGGCAATACTTTGAAAGCGCAAAGATACAGAAAAAAATGCAGTTTATATACTACTTTCAATTCCAGCAACAGCTGAAAGCTGCGAAAAGATGAAAAGATAAATAAACCGCCTGCTATGACCAGTAAGGTAACCAATATATGCTCGGTGTTCGTATTATTATAGTATATGAAAAATGTAAATAACAATATCAGCAGAAAATAAAATGCAAGTTCTATAAATATATGCTGTATAAAGAAAGTCTTAAAGGTGTCTGCCGAATCGGAAATAGCATTAAAAATAAATTCTATAATAAATTTTAGTGTGAAAAATAAAAATAGCAAGAAGGTGAATTTCATCAAAAAAAGCAGATTAAATTGTCTAAAATTTCCGGTTGAAAATTGGATGGTAATCAAAAAAAGCAGATAAGCCAAACAAACTAAATGTAAGGTATAGACTGACAGCATAGCCAGAAACGAGTCATATTTCTTACTTTTCAAATAAACCAGAAATTTTTTATTGCTGATGATGCCTTCTGCCAAAGACATAAAGAAATCTTCAAAAAATAAACGAATAAGCAAGAGTAAGAACAATAAAACCAATAATGCGAAAAAATAATACAGGGAAACCCCACCGATTCTGATTTTTTGAATAACCGGAGTTTTTGATGCTATTTTGTAATGATTCGTCTTGCTCTTAAATTTCAAATACGCTGCTGAATCGAGCTCATGATTCAGTACAGAGTCGCGGTAAACGGGATTGACATTTGCCGGCAAAGTGTCTTTTTTTAACTTATTCCCGGCAAAAGCTACCGGTATGCAAATGCATAAGAAAAGCACTATTCTAAAACATTGCGATATAGCCGAAATGAATTTTCGATTTGCGGAAGTCCAGTTTGGCGTCTTTCTGATTGCCCAATGCATACGTGAGTCCAAAAATACCGATTTTTGTGTCAAAAGTAATGCCCGCTCCGAAACCAAAAGGAAAATCAGTGAATACCGAATTATTAAATTTGCGTTGGATATATGCCCAGTCGAAAAATGTGAAAAAATAAGAGTTGCGCATGAGCATAAACCGATATTCGAAAGAGGTAAGTACATAAGTGCTCACCAAAATAGATTCTTCATCAAATCCTCTCAGTTTTTTATTTCCGCCAATGCGCAACAGTTCATTGCGCAGCAAACTTTGATTAAAAACAGCACCACCAGAATTTGACAGTTTCAAAATATGTCTTTCCTTTTTGCCCAAAGGCTGATAGTAGTTGCCCGCCCAAAAAACATCGCCCTTTATACTCTTGCGTTTTATGCTATCGTAGAGCGAGGCATAGTTATACAATCCGTCTGAAATGGAAATAATTTGCGTATTCTGTTTTATTTTTTTCGTACCCATAGAGCCGCTCACATTGATATCGAATCCTTTTTTGGGGGAAAATAAATTATCTAATTGTTCATAATAGGTTTGCACGCCATACTGACTGTACAGTGCATCTAAATTGTTCGGCAGTTTTTTATACGATTTGGCAAATAAGGTATCGGCTTCTAAAATGATAGTTTGATTATATTTATAAAATCCTTTTATGTAATTATTGGTTTGGTATAAAAACGGCAACCCCAACTGCCAAGCCAAATCCATGGAAGAAGAATCGCGCTTATCTAAATTGAAGGTAAAATTGACCCCTAAAGGCGTATTGAACAAATAAGGATAATTGAAACGGATATCTAAATATTGCGTTTTGGGTTGTAGCTTGCGCCATTGCAGCATAATTTCTTCGCCACGTTTGAAGGCATTCTGCAAATGCAAATTGACTTCTCCCGTAATCAATACTTTCTTGCCGGCACTTCCGGGCAAAAATCCAATTAGGAAATCGGCAGAGCTGACTTTGCGCTTATTCAGATGCAAATAAATATGCGCTTTATCATCGGCAAACACAATTTGCGTGGGTTGTGCGAGTTCTGCATAAGGCAGTTTCTTGAGCAGTTTGTCAATATTCAAAATCTTAGTTTCATTATACGCTTGTTTGGATTTGAGCTGGAGATAATTTTGTATAAAGCCCTTGGTGATTTTTGACGTACCGAAATTTTTAAAACTGTCTATGGTAATTAATTTGCCTTGTTCCGTTTTAAGGCGGGTATATAAAGTATCGTCCTTCCATTGGATGCTGTCAAAATATGCACGGGCAAAAGGGTAGCCGTTGTTTTCGAGTGCTCGTAATGTCTTTTCTTTTTGTTGGGCAAGTACCAGTATAGAATTGTCATTTGCTTTGTTGATTCTGCGCTTTTCAGTTTTTTTATCCGATACGATAGTATAGTGGTTTCCGGTATGCAGATAGGCGAGCAGCGTATCATTTTTTTGCAAAACCGAATCGACAGAAAATTCCCAGTAACCTTTGCCGATTTGCTGCTGTTGCAGATTGACTAAATAATTTTGGATGTCTGCAGCAGATTTAAACTGCTGAGGATTTTTGATAGTTAGACTGTTTTTATCCTGAAAAAGAAAAAGTTTTTGTGCATACAAATTTTGTCCCATCCAAAAGAAGGTGAAAACGACAGTTAAAATTCTTGCACACTTCATGCCGATACGAAATTATACTTTATAATGCAATGTCGTTCATCTAAACAGACAGAATGCTGAAATAAATAAGCGACTTACAGGATAAAAACGTTAAAGTATAAATTAAATTTTTCAGCAAGACAGAGCGTAACCAAATGAAATGGAAAGTAAAATAAATTCGTTAGGTGAAGGCAGCAAACAAATGTTAGAGATTGTCGTTGTTGAGTTTAACTGTCTTTGACGTGTAGTCTATGTGATTGCGTATTTTTTATTTTCAGAAGGGGAGGAGATTTTTTTTAATTCAATTTTGACTGGGTGGGAAAGGTGGAAGCTCTTTTGCAAGCTTTGGAATGTGCTTTGGCTTGTGCGGCTTGCAAATGTGCTTACACCTGTGTGATGGCATTTCTGTATGTTGACAGTTGTCCGTTGTTTAGTAGTCAACATATTTAGACCTTTGTGCAGATTATGGATATAAAGAAAAAATTCGGTAAACAGGTCAAAAAGCTACGTCTTGAAAGAGGTTTGTCGCAAGAGAAACTTGCATACGAAGCAGATATTGACAGAACATATATTCCAAGCATTGAAAAGGGCGAACGGAATGTGTCTATTACTGTCATTGAGAAAATTGCAAAAGCTCTCAAAGTTAAAATTTCTGTCCTGTTTGATGATTAAACCGAAAATCAATAAACGTAAAATGAAAGAGTTAAAAGAAACTGCTGATAATAAACGGCAATGGAACGTCAATTTTTTGAAATACACGGAATTTATTGTTGCACACCCGAATTACAAAGGGTTGTTTTATAAACGTGGCGAAGACAAAAAAGTAAAATGGGTTGTAACGGGAAAATCTGAAAAAGGTCAGGAACGCAGAAAATGGTGGGACGAACAATGCAAAAAGCACGGAATAAAAATTGAAGCTGGTGCTTATGCTAAAATTGCATTGAAAATACACCCGACTAAAAAACATACTTGTCAAATTTGTGGTAAAGAATTGAGTGTTGAATACGTTTATCCAAACAAAAGAACAATTACAGCAATCAAAAAAGAGTTTGGAGTTTCGGTTGTTCCGTTTACAAAAGACATTTTTCAAATCGTGAATGAACTTGTAAAGTCGGAAAACGATATTGAAAAAGTGAAACGCATTTTCAAAATTAAATCATCTGAAAAGCTAACAAAACAAAATCTCAATGCGTATTTGCAAAAATATTTTGTGGATAGTTATGCAAAAGGTTTGCTTTCCCCAGGTGCAATGAGTAATTCGCCCGATAGATTTGACGGCTTCCATTCTGACGGTGCTTGTTGTCGTAGTGAAAGCGATAAAGGTCGCCACAAAGCTAACCTACAACGTTACGGACAAGACCGCAGAGTTTATGAAAATTGGGCTGACGGAGATTGGAAAATGGCTGACCGTTTAATGTCTTTGTTTCGTAAACAAGGGTTGAGTGCTGACCATATTGGACCAATTTCACTTGGTTTTTGTCATCGTCCGAAATTCCACCCACTTACAAAATCGGAAAATTCAGCAAAGAACAATCGAATGAGTTTAAGTGATGTAAAGGTTTTGCTTACTGATGAAAAAACGGAACAAGTTGTTTCGTGGCACTCCAAATTTATTTGGGATAAACTCAAAAACAAAGTTTCAAATGACAAAGAAGCTGTGAAATTGAGCGATTTGATGAGAAAGAATTTGCACCACATTCTTATCATTTTTTCAATGATTGATGAAAAAGGATATGGCGAATTTTTGGAACAATTTTTAAATCCCGAATATTCTTTCTTTGATTACAAGTTTGAGGGCTTTGACCCGAAAACAGGAAACTACAAATCGGTTCAACAAATCAAGAAAACAGGCAAAAACCAACAAAACAATATCAAACGTTACTATCGTGTTTCGTTTGATGTTTTGAAAGAGTACAAGGAGAAAGAAAATCGCAAAAACAAAATTTGGAACAGCAACGAAGTTGATACGGCTCTTGAAAAATTATTTGCATTGCTGAAAGCAAAGAAAAACAAAGAAGCAAAAACGCAACTTGAAAATGTGTTCAAAAAATTGGCAGAATTAGCCGAAAGTAACTGGTGATTTTTCTAAACAACTTTCGTAAAATTCAGTAAAGTCAATTTCTCCCGACATTAGTTTTTCG
>CAYVGM010000060.1:0-12959 GCA_964451125.1 uncultured Chitinophagales bacterium | reverse complement strand
AAATAAAATTTGATTACAACAAGGGCGAATCCCGGCGAATTAATTTTTCTGTACCTGCGGATAATATACAAAAGGGCACATACACATTACAAGTCTATAACAATGGAAAAGTGATTGGAAGGGTGATGAAGGTGGTGAGCTAAAAGGATAAAATAAAATAAGACAAAGAAGATGTGATGAAAAAAACTTTTTATACATTTCTTCTTCTTTTGCAGAGATAGCTATGCCATAGGATAAATGCCGCAACAGTTCTGTGTGGTTTCCATTTATCGGCAATCGCCAAAATTTCTTCTTTGCTTGTATGCTTAGGTAAGCCTTTCACCTCTTTAACACTGTTTATTAATGCTATATCTCCCAGTGGAAAAAGATCGCAACGCTGCAGCACCATCATTAAATATACATCCACCGTCCAGTCGCCAATACCTTTTATTTTCTTTAACTCCGTTCTCACTTCATCGTCATTCGCCAGTGAAAGTTTTTTGAGATTAAGTTGTTTATTGATAATTGCCTGTGCTAAATGTCTTGCATATACAGTTTTTTGCCTGCTGAAATAACAGGCTTTCAATTCAGCATCTGTCAGTGATAAAACTTTTTGTGGGGTAACAGCGCCAATCTTACCTTTGAGTTTTTTAAGCGCTGCTTTTGCAGATGCCAGTGAGACCTGTTGCTCTAAGATGATATGGATAAGCGTTTCAAATCCATGTTTTCGTTTCCATAATGGAGGATAACTATAAGTATCGATGATGAGTTTTAGATGCTTGTCTTTTTTAGCAAGGCTGTCGCAATGTTGTATAAATGTTGTTTCATCAAAAATGCCGATGTCATTTTTCTCAACCCTCATCTTTGATGCACTTAACTTTTTGCTTTTGTTTTAAATTTTTCTATAGCCGCTTTTGTAAAATTGCTTAATACCAATCTTCCGCTGATAGCTGCCCTTTCTTTTAATAATTCATCCCAGTGCTCTGTTCCTTTCCAGAGCATCTTCTTCATTTCTGCCATTGCCTGCGTACTGCTGTGTGCTAATGTATCTGCAAGGCGGTGCACCGCTTCATCCATATTTTCAATATTAGGATGCACTTCTGCAAACAATCCTTTACGCTTTGCCCATTCGCTGTTTCTCCATGATGTGGCGTCTATTGCCAACGCACTAAAAGCACCGGTACCGATTTTTCTTTCAACAGCCGGGCCAACCACAAATGGACCGATACCTACTGCCAATTCACTCAATTTTACATCGGCACCTTCTACAGCAATAGCGTAATCCGCAGCAGCAGCAATGCCAACGCCACCACCAACGCATTTACTCTGCACTCTTGCAATAATAAACTTTGGGCATTTCCGCATGGAATTAATAACATGAGCAAAACCACTAAAAAACCTTAACCCTTCGGCCTCATTTTTTATTGAAGACAGTTCATCAAAAGATGCGCCGGCACAAAAAGCTTTTTCTCCGGCACTCTGCAATATGATAACTTTTGTCTCTGCATGTGTACCGGCAAAATGTATTTCATGTGCCAGGTCTTCCAATATTTTAGCTGGCAATGAATTGCTTTGCGGATGAAAAAATTCTATCGTGGTGATACCCTGGTGTGTTTCAGTTTTAACGTATCCATTATCATGTACCATAAAAACAATTTAAATATTTTTATCAGGAGTTTTTCTTTTCTACCATTGTCAAGATAGTTGCTATTCCGGTAATTTCATCGCTCTCATCAAAAAATTCCACCAGCCATTTTACAATTCCTTTGTCAATATCATCTCCCCGTTTAAAATCTTCGGGCTTTTCAATCACCCGTTTATCATTTGGTAATTTTTCTTTGCAGGTGAAACGGATGTAGACTTCTGCACCAGGATAAACAGGTTTTGTAAAACGCAATTCATCAATACCATAATTCAGCAGCACCGGATTTTTTTCATAGCTATCAACAAACAAACCGGCTGCAAGGCTCATAATAAAATAGCCATGCGCTACCTGTTGTTCAAACATAGTGCCAGTGAAATCAGTTGTTTTTATATGAGCATAAAAATGGTCGCCACTTAAGTCTGCAAATCGGTCGATATCTTCTGAAGTAATAAGCCGCTTCTCTGTTATTATCTGGTCGCCTATTTGCAACTCTTCAAAATATTTTTTAAACGGATGCATTCCCGGTTCCTTTCCTTTTGCATTAGGCTGGTATACATTCGTAATTTCTGTAAGCATGGTTGGCGAACCCTGCAAAGCAGTACGCTGTAAATAATGTTTTACTCCACGGATGCCGCCCATCTCTTCACCACCCCCTGCCCTGCCAGGGCCACCATGAACCAATAACGGTAATGGCGAGCCGTGGCCAGTGCTTTCTTTAGCACATTCATTATTCAATACCAATACACGCCCATGATGTGTGGATGCACCAACAACATATTGTCTTGCTTCTTTTGGATTAGCGGTTACAATAGTAGTTACGAGACTGCCTTTTCCCATCTTGCTTAATACAATAGCATCATCAATATTTTTATAAGGCATTAATGTACTTACAGGCCCGAAAGCTTCAATATTATGTGGCTCAAAAGATGAATGTGGTTTTTCATTCAGCAATAATATAGGGGAAAGAAAAGCACCTTTTTCAGCATCAGCATCTACAACTTGTACGCTATCTAAACTTCCATAAATGATTTGCGATGACGCTAATAATTTTTGTACCTGCTCTTTTACTTCATTGCGTTGACTAATTCCTGCAAGGCTCCCCATTCTCACCGTTGAGTTTAATGGATTACCGATAACTGTTTGTGATAATGCTTTGCCTAAAGCGATATGCACATCTTCTAATTTATTTTCAGGAACAAATATTCTCCGGATGCCGGTACAACGCTGACCAGCTTTCAATGTCATTTCTTTTCGTATCTCTTTAATGAAGACATCCCACTCTGCTGTGTCAGGCGTTACATCATTGCCCAATACAATGCAATTCAAGCTATCAGCTTCCATTGTAAAAGGAACATTTTCCTGCAGCAGGTTTTTATTTCCTTTTAATAATAAGCCAGTAGAAGCACTTCCTGTGAAAGTGACTACATCCTGGCTGTTTAAATGGTCGAGTATATCACCGGCACTTCCACATAATAATTGCAAAGCACCCTCAGGCAAAATTTTAGATGCGATAATTTCTTTCACCACAACTTCCGTCATATAAGAAGTAACAGTTGCCGGCTTTACAATCGCAGGCATTCCTGCCAATAAGTTCACAGCAATTTTTTCCAGCATTCCCCACACAGGAAAATTGAATGCATTAATATGAACCGCTACTCCTTCTTTTGGAGAAAGAATATGCAATCCCATAAAAGTATTGTTCTTGCCAAGGTTATGGCTTTCGCCGTCAATACAAATCACATCATCGGGAAATTTTCTTCTTAATGATGCATTGGCAAATAGATTACCGATTCCACCTTCTATATCCACCCAGCTATCTGCTTTTGTGGCCCCGGTTTGATACGATACGCTGTAAAATTTATCAAGATGTTTTCTCAAATGAAGCGCTAAGGCTTTCAGCATGTTACCCCTTTCATGAAATGTCATTTTACGCAAAGCTGGATTACCAACATTCCTTCCATAATCAATAATGCTTTTAAAATCCAAACCTTTAGTGGAGGCAGCAGCAATACTTTCGCCGGTTACTGCATTGTATAAGGTTTGTCCATCGCCGTCGCCGGTTATCCATTGGCCAGTGATGTAGTTGCCAAGTTTATTCATCTGCAATCGTTGTTTGAGATGGCAAACTTACAAAAGCAAAAAGATTTATGAATTTATTCCACCAACCCAAATTGTTTTCCGTGGTGCCGCAGGTGTTTGTAGTGAAGCATTACCCATTCATCAAAATTCAAATCACCAAATACAGGATGCTGTGTTATTAAACCAGGCAGGTTTTTAAATGCAGTAATAAAATCTGCAATTTCTTTTTCCAATTCCTCAACAGATTCTTTCATTGAAGAGTTGCGAATGGGAAAGGGTTCATCCGGCAGCACTGGCGCTTTTGTATTTTCCCTGAACTCTTTATCACTGTATAAAAATGCTTTTAGTTTTTCTAAATGTTCGGGGCTGCTTACAAAAGGCATTTTTATTTTTCCTGTAGAAATTCTAAAAAAATCTGCTACATGTTCCACCATTTGCTGGGCGTTCATTTTACCCCATTTCCCCATAGCCTCTTCATTCAATGTACTTATCAATTGAACAAAATCGTTTTTTATAAAATCAAGTTTTGATTCGTACATAGCAACACAATGTAAAACAAAAAAGCAAGCCTTTTGGCCTGCTTCTTATAAATTATTTAAGTGAATTTAAATCCTTGAATCAATTTCATTTGAAATCCGCTCGAAAATTTCATCTATTGTTCCTTCGCCTTTTAAATAAACGGCTTTGCCAAATGCTTTGTAATAATCTGCCACGGCCGCAGTTTTGCTGTGATATACTGCAATGCGCTGACGGATTACCGCTTCGTTAGTATCATCGCTACGGCTGCTGGTTTCGCCTCTTTTTAGTAAACGCTTCACCAGCTCTTCTTCACCCACTTCAAGCGCCAGCATTACTTTTATATCTGTTTTCTTTAATTCTAGTAATTTATCCAGCGCTTCCGCTTGTGCAGCAGTACGAGGAAAGCCATCAAATAAAAATCCTTTTGCATGAGGGTTGGCATCAAGGGCAGAGCTTATCATTCCAATCACCACTTCATCTGGAACCAGGTGGCCTTTATCCATTAATTTTTTAGCCTCCAGGCCCAATGCCGTTTGCTGCTGTATTTCTGAACGGAGAAGGTCTCCTGTGCTAAGATGTTTTAATCCGTATTTGGCTATCAGCTTTTCGCTTTGCGTACCTTTACCACTACCGGGGGGGCCAAAAAGTATTAAATTGAACATATTTGATTGATTGCCGTTGTATTGGTAAGAACACAAATATAGCTGAAGGGTCTTAAATATCCATTAACATTTTAAAGTTTCTGTTGAAAATCCTTATGAATATCATTATCGTATGTAAGGTTTTTATATCAAACAACGTCTTTATCAGAAAATGAAAGCAATTTCTCTTACATTAATTATTTTATCAACTGTTGTATGCAGCTGTAGCAGCCAGCAGACAACAGTAAAAAAGCAAAACAAGAATATGCCAACAAAAGAAAACAATCCTGTGTATTCCCATACGGACAGCAGCAAAGTAAATTTGAGTGATTCGGATTGGAAAAAAGTATTACCAACAGATGTTTATAATATAGCAAGGGAAAAGGGAACTGAAAGAGCATTTACTGGAAAATTCTGGGAGCACAAAGAACCAGGAACCTATTACTGTACCGCCTGCGGTAATCCTTTATTTGCCAGCAACGGAAAGTTTGAAAGCAGTTGCGGCTGGCCAAGCTTTTTTGAGCCCATCACAAAAGGGAGTATTATTTATGCGCCGGATAACAGCTATGGTATGAATCGTACTGAAGTAATGTGCGGAAGATGTAAAGCACATTTGGGGCACGTGTTTGAAGATGGCCCACCGCCAACCGGTTTGCGTTATTGTATCAATTCTGTGATACTTGATTTTGAAAAAGCAAAGGAAGCAGAGAAAAATTACACCAAAGAACAATAGTTGTATTATTATTATTGGTTGTTGTAAAGGCAGAGCGTTAATAGTTCTGCCTTTTTGTTTGCCCTCAATACATCCTTATTTGAAAGAGGCTACATTTGCAACAGTTCATTTACTAAAAACAGATTACTATGCCTTCTAACAAGTTAAGCCAGCTATCAGAAACATTAATAGGTTCTGAAATTGTGAAACTTGGCAACGAAATAAAGGAGAAAATAAAACAAGGAAATAAAATTTACAATTTTACAATTGGTGATTTTGACAGTTCTATATTTCCCATCCCTTCAGAATTACAAAAGGAAATTATAGAAGCATTTAACTTACGCTATACCACATATCCTCCTGCAGATGGCATTTTTGAACTAAGGGAGGCTGTGGCGAAATTTTTATCTGAAAGAGAAGGGCTTAATTACACCACTAATGAAATATTGATTGCTGCTGGTGGAAGGCCATTAATTTATGCTGCATACCGGGCAATAGTAGATAAGGGAGAAAAGGTAATATATCCAGTACCAAGCTGGAACAATAATCATTATGTACACTTTACAGAAGGGCAACACATAATGATTGAAGCAAAGAAGGAAAACAACTTTATGCCTACGGCGGCTGAAATAGCACCGCACATAAAAGGAGCATCATTAATTGCATTGTGCTCGCCACTTAACCCAACCGGCACTACATTTACAAAGGAAGAGCTGGAAGCTATTTGTGATTTGGTAATTGCAGAAAACCAAAGCCGTAGAGAGGATGAAAAAAAATTGTATTTACTATACGACCAGATATACTGGACACTTACATTTGGTGAAACCAATCATTATGATCCGGTATCGCTTAGACCCCCAATGAAGGAATATACCATATTTATAGACGGCATCAGCAAGGCATTTGCAGCCACAGGTGTACGTGTGGGCTGGAGCATGGGACCAGCTCATTTAATAGCGAAAATGAAAGCCATCAACAGTCATGTGGGAGCATGGAGCCCAATGGCAGAGCAACACGCCACAGCAAACTATTTAAAGCAAAGCAAAGCGATAGATAACTATTTTACCATCTTTAAGAGTGAGATTTCTGAGCGGCTGAATCGTATTTATGATGGTTTTATTCAGTTAAAAAGAGAAGGATATGCAGTTGATGCTGTAGCACCACAAGCCGCAATATACCTTACAATACAATTAAACTTAGCCGGTAAACAAACTGCTTCTGGAAAAAAATTAGAAAGACAAACGGACGTAACCGATTATTTATTAGACGAAGCAAAACTTGCAGTGGTTCCATTTTCATCATTTGGTGCATCTGCAGACAGCAGCTGGTACAGGCTTAGTGTAGGTACATGTAAGAAAGAAGAAATAACAGAAATGCTTAAAAAACTAAAAGATGCCCTGAGGCATCTTTCATAATTATATTATTTAAACAAAATCGGTTTTAGTTGCGGCAGTTTAAAAACACAAAAGGCTTTAATTCCTGCTGCCGTATAGTGCTTTTTACCGAAGGATGTTTTAAGTAAATCTTATACTTATTCAAATCGATAACCTCATGAGCGGCAGCAAGATTTTCTGTACGCTCCACATCAAATAATAGCTCATGCAGTTTTTCTACCTGAATTTCAATGGCTTTAGGGCTCATTAATTCCTGATTAAACATTACAAGCAGGTCTCTGTTGATATTGTTCATTTTTGATAGGATTTTCGTTACCAACTTCTTATATATACTAGTACCCAACCAAACCCTTTTTATTAGGGCATCCGCAGTTACCATTCTTGGTAGAACTACAACCTGCAGCGATTAACGATACAAATACAATGAGCAGTAAGGATATTTTAAAAAAGTGTTTCATAAAAATGGAATTAACAAATTAAACTACTTTCACTGCACTTTATTGCTTTTGTATGAAGATTTTTTCTAAGAATGATGCTAAGGCGGCTCAAAAAACAATTTTAATTGCACCCCTTGACTGGGGGCTTGGACATGCAGCCCGTTGTGTGCCCATCATTAAAGAACTTCAACAATATCCCTATAGGATAATAATTGCTGGCGAAGGAGCTGTTGCAGCTATGCTGAAACAAGAATTTCCAGAACTGGAATTCACCCCATTACCTGGCTATAAAATAAAGTACAGTAAAAATAAACGGTGGTTTCTGCTGAAGCTATTGATTCAATTTCCGGGGGTATTGTTTTCTGTATTGAAAGAGCACCGCTGGCTTAATAAGGTAAAACAAGAGCTGAATTTGTGTGCAGTAATTTCAGACAACCGGTTTGGGCTTTTCAATC
This sequence comes from uncultured Chitinophagales bacterium, assembly GCA_964451125.1. Lineage (GTDB taxonomy): Bacteria > Bacteroidota > Bacteroidia > Chitinophagales > JADIYW01 > JADJSS01. Next base: position 5,098 of record CAYVGM010000060.1, on the reverse strand, counting down.
GTTCTATTTTTTCCATTTATATCACCCATCAACTATCAGTAAAAGCCGGGAACAAATTATCTGATAAAATAGCGACACTAATCCATCGAAAAATTAGCAAAAATTATACCCAATGTTGGATTCCGGACTTCAATAACAAAAAAAACTTGGGAGGACTACTATCCCAGACCGTAAAATTACGAAGCAGTGATATGTACATAGGCTGTTTATCAAGATTTGAGAGAATTGTAAATTCGGAAATTACGATCGACTTGTTAATCATTCTTTCTGGACCGGAGCCTCAAAGAACTGCCTTTGAAAATATATTGCTTATTCAGTTGAAAGATTATAATGGCAAAGCGGTTTTTGTAAGGGGCCTTCCGGGAGATACCATTCCTGAAACAGCTATAACCCTTACCAATAACAACATTCAGGTAAAGAACCATCTTACCGCAGGCGAATTAAATAATGCGATAGAGCGTTCTTCAATGGTAATAAGCAGGAGTGGATATACAACGATTATGGACTTGGTTAAACTTGGAAAAAAAGCAATATTGGTTCCAACGCCAGGGCAAACGGAGCAGGAATATCTTGCTGATTATTTATTATCAGAAAAAATATTTCTTACTCTTGAGCAGGAAAAGTTTGATTTAAAAGAGTGCATAAAACAAGCCGAAAACTTTCCTTTTGATATTCCTTCGTTTGATATGAACCTGTATAAGACAGTAATAAAGCAATTTGTAGAATCGCTGTAAACGGTGGATTTTTGCTACACAATTTTTTAAGTGAATAAAAAACTTCAAGCTCATCTTGGTTTGATGGGCACCAATTTATTTTTCGCCATTAACCTTAGTGCTGTAAAATATCTTACGGCCAATAATTTTATACAGCCCTTTGGTATGAATGTGATAAGGGTAGGAGTAAGCGTTTTCTTATTTTGGCTGCTGTTCCTTTTTTATCCCTCACACAAAAAAATTGATAGAAAGGATACAGGAAGATTTATTCTGTGCGCCTTAACAGGAATTACAATTAATCAAATGCTTTTCCTGAAGGGCCTTTCGCTAACATACTCAATACATGCAGTATTGCTGATGCTTACAACTCCAATTTTGATAACTATCATTGCCGCATGGATATTAAAAGAGAAGCTGAATATTTACAAAATTGCAGGCTTGTCACTTGGGGTAGGCGGAGCAGCGGTATTAATTACATCAAAACAAAGTAGTGGTACCGGCGAAAATGTTTTATTGGGAGACCTGCTTGTATTAATTAATGCAATTTCCTATACCATTTACTTTATTTTGGTAAAGCCACTTATGCTTAAATATAATCCTGTACAGGTAATAAGATTGGTATTTACCTATGGCTTGCTAATGGTGCTTCCTTTTGGTTGGAATGAATTTATTTCGATTGACTGGAACTGTTTTGGAACAATAGAATATATATGTATTGGTCTCATAACAATTTGTGGCACTTTCTTGGCTTATCTGTTCAATGTATATGGAATAAAAATCCTGGGAGCCTCTGTGTCTGGGGCGTACATTTATATACAACCCGTGTTTGCAACCGTTATCGCCATGGTATTTTTAAAAGAACAACTTGAAGCATATAAGATTTTGGCAGCGGCTTTAATTTTTGCAGGTGTATTTCTTTGCAATAAAAAAACCCTGAGTAAATAGTATATTGTTATATATTTTTTGGGTAATCAAAAAACAAAAATTCCCTGTTTGCTTTTTTAAAATGTTTCCATAGCCCCATGAACCCTACAGCAAATACTCCGCAGGTAGGCATATTGTCTAAACGAACATCATTCGAGAGTAAATTCACAAATTCTGTAATGCCGGGGTTGTGAGAGAATATAGCCACCGTATTAAAACGATCCGGAAGCACCTCAATCACCTCGAAAAACACATCGGCCGGGGCATGGTATAACTTTGAAATAAATAAAATCTCGTGTTTGCTGCGGCCGTATTCTTCAATAAAATATTCTGCCGTTTTCTTTGCTCTCTTAGCAGGGCTGGCAACAAAAGCATCTATTAAAACATTTTTTTCTTTTAACCTATTTGCCATATCCGGCGCATCTTTTTTACCACGTTCATTAAGCGGCCGTTCAAAATCATTTAAAGTTCCAATATCCCAACTGCTTTTGGCGTGGCGAATTATTAGTAGTGTTTTTCTGCCAACAGGAGGTGACTCTTCATTCATGAAATGAAAATAGAAAAATAAAATAGGAATTCATAACTAATGCAAGGCGAATGCTAATATCCACGAACATTTTTGCCCTCCATGAAGTTCATAAACGCTTTGTTACAAACACGGTTGCCGCCGGGAGTAGGATAATTGCCTGTAAAATACCAGTCGCCAGTATTGGTTGGGCAGGCTTGATGTAAGGTTTCAATAGTTTGATAAATTACATCTACGGGAATACTTATTTCTTTTGGAGTTATCAGTTTGGCGATCTTATTTGAAATCTGTTCTAAAGTAAAGGGCCTATATAAATGACGAACCACATTTTCTGTATGGAGTTCATTTGTACTTTCGAGCTCTTTACATTTTTTAAGCAGATCATCAAGCAGTCCTATTTGCCCGTTTTCTTTCAGTAATTCAATGGCTGCCTTAAAGGCAACAAAGTCGCCCATTTTACTCATGTCAATACCATAACAATCTGGATAACGAATTTGCGGCGCAGAAGAAACAATAATAATTCTTTTGGGGCTTAATCTTGAAAGCATTCTTACAATACTCTCTTTTAAAGTGGTGCCACGAACAATTGAATCATCTATTACCACCAATGTATCCTCATTCGGCCTTACCGTACCGTATGTAATGTCATACACATGCTGCACCATTTCATTTCGGCTGCTGTCTTCAGTTATAAAGGTTCTGAGCTTAACATCCTTAATGGCAATTTTTTCAATTCTTACTTTACGGCTTACCATTTCAGTGAGTTTTTCTTCATCAAAGTCATTGCCCCAGCTTAATATTTTTTCAATCTTTACTTTGGTAAGATAATCTTCGGCGCCTTTTATTAAACCATAAAAAGCCGTTTCGGCGGTATTAGGGATAAAAGAAAAAATAGTGTTCTTTAAATCATAGTTTATTGCTTTCAATACCGGTTCACTTAGGAAATAACCCAAAGCATTTCTTTCTTTATAAATTTTTTCATCGCTGCCCCGGCTGAAATAGATACGTTCAAAGCTGCAGGCCCTTCTTTCTTTTGGCTCTGCAATTTGTTCTATATTAAAACTACCGTCTTCATTTGTTATTAATGCACAGCCGGGCATTAGTTCTTTTACCTCGTTTTCACCTACATTAAAAGCAGTTCTTATTGCTGCCCTTTCACTGGCGGAAACAATAACATCATCATTTATATAATAGTAGGAAGGCCGTATGCCGTGAGCATCTCTCATTATAAATGAACTTCCATTTCCTACAAGCCCGCCAAAATTAAACCCCCCATCAAATAATGGAACTGCCTGTTTCAGCACCTTTATTATATTCAAATTGCCGGGTGAGCTTTCATCTGCCTTTACAAGAAAATGATGAATTACCTCCATCATGGCGGCAAGGTCGCTTTGTTTTTGAAATATACCGGGATCAATATTTGCCAGCTTAAAAAGCTCATCAGTATTTACTAAATTAAAGTTGCCCGCCAAGGCCAGGTTTCTTGAAGGGATGATATCACGTTTTATGAATGGATGGCAAAACTCCACATTGTTTTTACCCTGTGTACCATATCGTAAATGTCCAAGCAATAACTCACCCAAAAAATTAATATGGCCTTTCATAAGGCCAGGGTGGTTTTTTATATCGGGCTGATATTTTTCCAATTCTTCAATCTCTTTACCAATTAATGAAAACAGGTGTGCAATTGGCTGATTGGCATTGCTGCGGATGCGGTGTAAAAATGGATAGCCAGGTTCTACATTCAGCTTAATAGTAGCAACGCCTGCACCATCCTGGCCTCTGTTGTGCTGCTTTTCCATAAGCAGGTACAGCTTATTAAGGCCATACAACACAGTACCATATTTTTGTTGATAATAACTGAAATTTTTACGAAGGCGAATGAAGGCAAGGCCGCATTCGTGTTTTATTTCGTCGCTCATTGTGGGGAATAAGGAGCAAAGGTAGCGGATAAAATAAAATTCCGGCAGGTTTATGTGCCGGAGTTCTTATTCGGTGGAGTTACAAAATGAATTTGTATCAATAAAATTTATAAGCCGCTAATACAAAGGCCAATTTGGTAGGGATGAATATCTGGACCTACACCATCCTTAAGTAATGATGAAATAGTATAGTTGCCTACCAAAGAAAAATGTCCTATTCCAATTCTTGCTGTTGCCATCACCCGGTTGCTGTTAAAAAAAGATTTTTTACCCACTTTTTCGGTATCTGCATTTATAACAGTTCCATTTTTGTCACGAAGAGTTTTTCCTTTGGTGTGGGCATTAATAAGAGTTCCTATTTTAATACCAAGGGCGGCTTTCCAGCTCTTATTTTCTTTTTGTGGTGTGAATATATACCTCAACTCTACCGGTACTTCCAAATAGGCGGTTACCAGTTTGTATTTTTTAAAGTTATTTAAAGAATCACGGTTTGTAAATGGAAGCTTTGAAACACCCGTAGCGTTAATATCTACCGACATTTTATTAAAGAAAATATTACTGCCATTGACACCCAGACCAAATGCAACACTCCAGTGGGGATCTGTTTTAAAAGGCTTATCCAGCATTAATGAAACACCGAACCCTCTTGACATGCTGCCGATACGGCTGCTAATACTGTCTGGAGTGCCGCTCCAGTGATCGCTGGTAAGTTGTACAAGAAAATGATCGCCAGGCCTCTCAATAATATCTTTTCTCCAATCTTTATTTTGTGCATAAAGGGCAAAAGAACATACAAGTGCAAAAACAGTAAAAATGATTTTCTTCATAATGCGTTGTTGAACGGCAAAAATATTTTCGGATGGGGTTAATAAAAGGTTAAATGAAACTGAATACCAGTTGCTTATTTTATTAAACCTCATTTAAAAAAATTGCCCGATACAACTCGGGCAATTTTTTTAATTCTGTGGGCCCACCTGGGCTCGAACCAGGGACCCCCTGATTATGAGTCAGGT
>CAYVGM010000059.1:0-12993 GCA_964451125.1 uncultured Chitinophagales bacterium | reverse complement strand
GGTTACGGATTGGATGATGTTAAAGCCTCCATTGCACTGGTAGAAGAAATCAGAAATGCTACACTTTAGTGTTTACACACAATCGCCTTTTGCCTTTATTTTTTGATAAAAATGCTCATACATCGGCAGGATATTCTTGATGTCGAATCGTTGTGCTTGTTCTAATGCGTTTTTTCTGAACTGAATCAGTTTTGTTTCATCATTCAATAAATGGATTGCCTTGGTGGCCATACAATCTATATCTCCAACCGGACATAAATAGCCGGTTACTCCTTCAATATTCACTTCCGGTATGCCACCTGCATCACTCGAAATTACAGGCACTTCACATGCCATGGCCTCTAAGGCGGCCAAGCCAAAACTCTCACTTTCCGATGGCATCAAAAATAAATCGGCAACGGCCAGCAACTCCTCCACCGCATCTTGTTTACCCAAAAAACGCACATCAAGACTATCACATAAACTGCGGACAAGCACTTCCATATTATGTCGCTCGGGACCATCTCCGATAAGCAATAATTTTGCAGGCAAGGCTTCTGCAATTTTACAGAAAACATAAATTACATCTTCTACCCTTTTTACTTTGCGAAAGTTGGAAGTATGCACAATTATTTTTTCACCATTAGGTGCAATAGCTTTCTTAAAATGCTCTTTGTTCGTTTTCTTAAAACGCGAAAAGTCAATGAAGTTTGGTATAACTTCGATTTCTTTATTGATATCAAAATGCTTGTAAGTATCTATTTTCAAACTTTCCGAAACGGCTGTAACACCACAAGAATTATTGATGGAATAAGTAACGACAGGCTCATACGTAGGGTCTTTGCCTACCAGTGTAATATCGGTGCCATGTAAGGTGGTTATCACCGGTACATCAATGCCTTTTGTTTGAAGTATCTTTCGAGCCATAAATGCTGCGGAGGCATGAGGAATGGCATAGTGTACGTGAAAAATATCGAGATTGGCATAAATGGCAACATCCACCAGTTTGCTCGCTAAAGCCGTTTCGTAAGGTGCGTAATCAAACAGAGGATAATCATTGAGGCTTACTTCATGATAGAAAATATTGGCATTGAACGAATCAAGTAAGCGTGCCGGTTGTTTGTAAGTTATAAAATGTACTTTATGTCCCTTATCTGCCAAGCCTTTGCCCAACTCAGTGGCTACTACGCCACTGCCGCCAAATGTAGGATAACACACTATTCCGATATTCATAGTCATTACTTTGAGTCTGTGAAGTTAGGAAATAAAGCAGATGTATGCTTTTTTCTTCCGCGAGGGATAGCATAATTTTAAGCAGAAAAATGAGATAAAAGCAACAGCCTATTCTTGATTGTTTTCTGGAGCGGCGGCTTCCTCAGTTGTTTTTACTTCTTCTGCATTGTTTTCGGTAAGCTCATTATTTAAAACAGAATCTTCAGCTTGTGCTGTTCCCGTTTCAGTATCATTCTGTATAGCATTGTGGTCTGTAATAGTAGTTACATCTGCCTCTGTTGAAACCATGTTTTCTGTAACAGCATGATTCTCTTCAGTAGCAGTTGCAGCTTGAACTTCTTTGTCAGCGACGGCTGTTTTTACTTCCTTACTTTCATCAGCATGATCGTTTGATTTAGCATCAGCTTTTTCAGTATGTTCTTTTTGAGCTTGTTCTTCTTCTCGTTTTTTGCGTTGTTCTTCTCGTTCTGTTTGCTGTTGTTTTTCCTTTTCAATTTCTTTTTCCAACTGCTTAATCGTGTCTTTTATGCCATCCGCTTTTTTCTCTTTGTCTTTAATACGGTCGGTTATATAATTGAATCGGTTTTTGATTTCATCTACTCCAAGTTTGCCGCGTGTGTAATGCTGCATTTTTTCAATTTGCATATTCAAATTATCCGTATCGCGGGCAATGGAGTCTTTAAGTCCGTCCAGTATTTGTTTTAGCTGCACAATACGGCTTTGTGTTTTTGTTACAGTTTCAGTAGAACGATATTTGCGCAAATCATCAAAAATCTGATTAATGGAAGCGTATATGTTCTTCTTCACCGACCAACGCATGGTTACATCTTTGATTTCATTCTGGATTTTTTTCAATTCATCAAAAATATGTTTCCATTGGTCAGAGTAGATTAATTTCGACTGTAAATCTTCGATGCGTTTTTGTATCTGTTTAGTAAAAACGGAATTAGCCTGATCTTCATTTTCAGTATTCAGCCTCTTCATCGCTTTGAGTGCATCAAAAATGCCGTTTATTTTTTCTTTGAGCACCGTAGTTTGCTCCCAGGTAATTTCATTTTTCTTTTGGTAAGAAGCAATTTTTTCCCATTGCGCTTTTGTTTTATCCCAAAGTGATTTATCATAGTCTGATATAACATTGGCTTGTTCTTCCAGCAATTGAGTTTCGTCAGCCAGCATCTGGTTGATTTTTGAGCTCATCAGTTTTTTACTCCATTTGTGTTGCGATTGCAATACCAAATCCACACGTTCAGGTTTTACTTCTTCCGGCAATATGGTGTCAGAGTTGGCATCAATTTCCCAGTGATGGGCAGTTTCGGGAAAGGCAAATTCACCTCCGTTCTTCCATTCAACAAAAAGTTGGTCCTGGATTTCTTTGCTGACTTCCTCTTTAGGGAAAGCATAAATGTGGATTTTTGTAGTAGGTTCGTCTAAATACAAAGCAATAAGTGCTTTTCTGTCGGTGCCGATTTCGCCCCATAAAACTAATCGTGTGTTCATGTTGTTTAATTCAAAATTGTTCGTATTTACCGCATTGCTGCGACATCGTTTTGGTTGTTAATTATTTTATTTAAAAACAAAAATAGCTTGCTCATCAGCAAACTATGACACAAAGGTATTAAATCCTGAAATAAAATACTATTTTTTAGTTGAAATATGGTGATTTCCGTTTTTATTTGCCAATTGTCCGCATGCTGCATCTATATCCTTACCCCTGCTTTTTCGCACGTTGGCAATCACGTTGTTTTGTGTTAGATAGCCGATAAAATGATTGCGGCGCCCGGCATCAGATTTTTGAAATGCAGCTTGCTCTATCTTGTTATATTCTATTACATTCACTTTTACTCCCTGCAAACGATGGCATAAAGCCACCAGTTTTTTTGCATCTTCCATGCTGTCGTTAACTCCATTAAGTAGTATATATTCAAAAGTAACTTCGCCTTTGCATTTCTTTTGAAAATAAACTAATGCATCAAGCAGGGCTTCTATATTATTTTGCTCATTGATGGGCATAATGCTGTTTCTTTTTTCATCATCTGCAGCATGTAGCGATAATGCCAGATTAAATCGCACTTCATCATCTGCCATTTTGCGTATCATCTTTGCAATGCCGGCGGTGGAAACGGTAACGCGTTTAGATGAAAAATTCAATCCCTCCGCAGAAGTTATCTTAGCTATGGCATCCATTACTTCATTAAAATTCAATAGCGGTTCGCCCATTCCCATAAAAACGACATTTGATAAATTGCGCCCCTGCGTTTCTATAGCCTGTTTATTGATAAGGACAACCTGATCGTAGATTTCTGCGGCTGTCAGGTTTCTCTCCCGTTTCAAAAATCCGGTAGCACAAAACGAGCAGGTGAGGCTGCACCCCACTTGCGAAGACACACAAGCTGTTGCTCTATCGTCTGTCGGAATCAACACGCCTTCTATCAGGTGCTTATCATACAATTGAAATGCAGTTTTTACAGTGCCGTCATTGGAGTGTTGAGTGGTGAAGATTTGTATTGAGTGAATAACAAAATGTTGTTGTAGTTTTTGGCGCAATGATTTAGACAAATTGGTCATCTCATCAAAATTTATGGCAGATTTTTGCCAAAGCCATTCATAAATTTGTTTTGCACGAAATGGCTTTTCGCCTAGTTGCTCAAGTTCAGCAATCAATTCATCTTTTGAGAATGTACGGATATCTTTTTTCAAGTGTGACATAAAAAATACCGCCCCGTATGAGGCGGCATAAAAATACACAATATATAAAAACTGTCAGGGGTTATTTGTCCACCTGAAGTATTTTGCGATGGTATCTGGAGATTACATTCGGATCCGGATGCAGGCGTGTAGTGGCTTCATCTTTTCCGTCATAAGGTATCGTTGAAAGTACATAACGGATGGTTTCCAGACGTGCTTTTTGTTTGTTGTTGGCTCTTACAATTATCCACGGGCTGAATGAAGTATGTGTTCTGCTGAACATCTCTTCTTTGAATTTCGTGTAAACATCCCATTGTTTTTGGGCTTCCATGTCCACGGGACTTAATTTCCATTGTTTGAGCGGGTTGCGCTTACGAGACTCAAATCGGCGTAATTGCTCTTCTTTTGATATGGAAAACCAGAATTTAATCAGTATCACACCATCTTCATATAACATGTGTTCAAACTCATTCACTTGTTGCATAAAGATTTCATACTGCTGTTGAGTACAGAATTTGTTAACAGGCTCAACTACGGCACGGTTATACCAGCTTCTGTCAAAAAAAACCAATTCCCCTCTGTTTGGCAATTGTTTTACATAGCGCTGGAAATACCATTGCCCGCGTTCTTCTTCAGTAGGTTTCGGCAAGGCTACCACACGCATGGCACGCGGGTTAATGTGTTCCGTAAAACGGCGTATCGTTCCTCCTTTTCCTGCTGCATCTCTGCCTTCAAATAAAATGGCAACTTTCGCCCCTTTTTCTTGAATCCAGCGTTGTAATTTTACCAGTTCAATTTGTAATTTTTCTAACTCTTCTTCATATTTAATAGAGTTCAATACTTTGTCGGGTTTACCATTGTTGTTGTGAAACAATTTGGATAAATCCGATTTTGTTTTTAAGCTTTTCAACTCACCCAACGTAACGGTTTTGTTTTCCCATTCATTTTCCTGTTTAGTTGAGTTTTCTGCTTTTGTTTCAGCCTGTTTTACTGCTGGTTTGGCTGGTTTTACTTGGCCATTGGATGTTGCAGCTTTCTTCTTGCTACTTGCTGTTGTTGTTTTTTTAACTGCCATATAATATCTGTGTCTGTTGGTTTAAAGGTGCTAAATTGCAAATATATTATCGTAAAAACAATGATAAGGAGCAAAAGAAATTATGATAATCGTCATTCGCACAGCGGTATTTTAGTATTTTTGATGCATGCCACGCAAACTTACAGCAGACTGGGTTTTTCCCGTTTCCGATAAACCGATTGAAAATGGCGTACTGATAATTGAACAGAACGGTAAAATAATTGCCTTAAAAAATCGGGACGAATTCGCTGTTGAAGAACTGGAAACGTATGATGGTTATTTAGTGCCGGGCTTTGTAAATGCCCACTGTCATTTAGAACTTTCCCATCTCAATGGTATAGCTCAAACAGGAACGGGCTTAATTGATTTTGTTACACAAGTCATCGCCAACCGCAACCATTCAGCTGATATTATACAACAGGGAATTGTGCGTGCGGAAGATGAGATGCTGCAAAATGGAATAGTTGCCGTTGGGGATATTTGTAATACAACAGACACATTTTATCTAAAACAGAAAGAGAACCTGTTTTACTATTCGTTTGTAGAATATTTTGATTTGTTTCAAACTACAAATACAAAGCAAACTATTGCACAATATAATGCAGTATATGATGCATTATCAGAAACAAACAAAAAATGCAGAGTACCGCATGCTCCTTATTCGGTTTCTGAAGAATTGTTTGAATACCTGACACAAAACGAATCAGGGAAAACGATGTCGATACATAATCAAGAAACTCAGGCCGAACAAGATTTATTTCAGGGTAAAAAAGGCGGGTTTATTTCATTCTATGAAAGGATGAACTTAGTAACTAATGACATTCCTTACCGGAATTCACCATCTATTAATTATGCTCTTGAATACCTGAGTAAAAACAACCGCAATCTTTTTGTGCATAATACACTAACCACAAAAGAAGATATTTTACTGACTTTTGATGTGTTGGAAAAAGAAAGGACTTTCTGGTGTACCTGTCCCAATGCTAACTTGTATATAGAAAATAAATTGCCCAACTATCGTGCATTTTTAGCTGCTGATGCCACACTGTGTATAGGCACAGACAGCCTTACCTCAAACTGGCAATTGAATATACTGGAAGAAATGAAAACTATCTTAAAATACTGTTCTTATCTGCAATTTGAAGAGGTGTTGAAATGGGCTACACTAAACGGAGCAAAGGCATTAGGTGCAGATACAGTATATGGCTCATTTGAAACAGGAAAAACACCCGGCGTAGTGCATATTTCCGGGGTGGAAAATCAAGATATTAGTAAGGCTGTAAGTAAAAGAATTTATTGATGAATCTGGCAGTTGATATAGGCAATACGCGTACAAAAATCGGCATTTTCGAAAGTTTGGTGCAAAAAGAAACTTTGGTTTATAACCATGACCAAGAAATAGACTTTTACAGCATCATCAGTACATACAACATCAGGAGTGCCATACTTTCATCTACTGTAGAAATTCCGGCTTCTTATTTTAATATTGCAGAATTATTGGAGCAATCTTTTGTCCTCAATAAGCATACCTTACTGCCTTTTGCCAATCTGTATTCGTCTAAAGATACATTGGGTAACGACAGGCTGGCATTAGTTGCTGCAGCACAGGCTCAATTTCCTCACCGGCATAATTTGGTGATAGGTTGTGGTACTTGTATCACGTTTAATTTCCTTAATGCCAATGATGAATTTATAGGTGGCAGTATACACCCGGGCTTGAAGATGCGCTTTAAAGCCATGCACCATTTTACGGGTAAATTGCCTTTGGCTGAAATTACACCGGATGTTGGTTTAGTTGCAGCGAATACAATCTCTAATCTACAGACAGGTGTTTTATATGCCGCTGCCAAAGAAATTGACGGCATGATAGACGAATATTTAGTTAAATTTCCTGAATTGAATGTAATAATTACAGGTGGTGATGCCGGTGTATTGGTAAATCGGCTTAAAAATAAGATATTTGCAATTTCCGATTTTACATTAATCGGCTTGAATTATATTTTATTATACAATGCGAAGTAGTCTTTTATTAATTTTTACACTGATTGTACTTGCGGCTTATGGTCAGGATTTAACTCCATATTCCCGCTACGGCTTGGGGTTTGCTGCAGATAATAATCATGCACAGTCGGCACAAATGGGTGGCATGGGAGCGGCATTCCAGTCGCCGGAAAGTCCAAATTACCTTAACCCTGCCTCGTATGGTGCTATGGTACTTACTACCTTTGATGCTGGATTTGGCGGCAATTTCATTCGCCTGAAAACCAACACGATGAAGGCAAAGCAAAATAATTTCGCTTTGAATTATTTGTCGATATTCGTGCCGGTAAAAAAATACTGGGTTACTGGCGTTGGTTTATTGCCGGTAAGTGCTAAAGATTATTTTGTAACACAAACTTCCATCTTAGATACCAACTATTCCGCTCAGTTTGAATATGAAGGCTCGGGTAATCTGTATAATGCGTTTTGGGGTAACGGATTTAAATACAAAGGGCTTTATCTCGGTTTTAATTTCGGCTATATGTTCGGTAAGTTGAATAATAATACCTTCACTTATTTAGTAGATCCGTCAGGAAGCTACGACCCCTTTACAAACACGGCATGGAGTTTTTCCAATGTTAAAATCAGCAGTCTTACCTATAATTTGGGAGCACAATATCGTTTGGATATAAAAACCAAGAAAGACTCAAGCCTATATATGGTTTTTGGTATTTCGGGTTCCTCCCCGTTAAAAGTGCTGAAAAACTCAACAATTGACAATGCCGCTTATGCATTTTCTTCTACACAATTAGGCTACCGTTCTTCCGATCAGGGCATCAATGATTTTTTGACAGATTATCTGATTCCCAAAGCGAGCTATTCCGATATCATGGATACGCTTAAAGAACAATTTGGTGCTAAAGCCAGTATTAAGTTGCCCGGACATATCAATTTTGGTGTAATTGCCGGCAAAAGCAACAGATGGAAAGCCGGTTTTGATTTTAAATATCAGTTTTGGAGTAAATATCAGGGATATGAATCGGGAGCGGTATCTAAACTGAGTAATAGCTTCAGAGTTGGCTTAGGCGGAGAGTATTTCCCATTGGGCAAGGGGAAGTCTAATTTCTTTAAAACACTTAAGTATCGTGCAGGATTCTACTATACTCGAACTAATATTACCATTGGTAATCAATCAATTAATGAATTTGGCACGTCATTTGGAATAGGTATTCCGCTAATCATTCGGGTAGGAAACAACGAAGGCTTGATGGAAAAATATCTCGTGCATCCGTTTAATATCGGAATTGAGGCCGGAAACCGCGGAACAGTTCGAGACAACCTCATACAGGAAACTTTCATTCGACTTAAATTTGGTGTTTCTCTAAACGACAGATGGTTTGTAAAAAGAAAATACTATTAAAAAATTTGAACAAAAATGAAGAACACGTTAAAATTATTACTCAGTTTCGGAATCTTTCTGACTGGAATTTTACAAATGAATGCACAAAACTGCAATCGTTATGTAGACGGTGACAGTGCTAAAACTACAGCACCCTATTCGATATATCGTGAATTCTTTAAAAAGAATTTGATTTCAGAAGCTTACCCTTATTGGAAACAAATTTATACCAAAGCACCCCTTTTCCGTTTGCAAACGATGATGGACGGGGAAGCTATTTATACAAAATTTATTCAGGATGCAACTGATAAATCCCTGAAAGAAAAGTATGCAGATACTTTATTTGCCTTATATGATAAACGAATACAATGTTTTGGACAAGAAGATTATGTACTTGGGAAGAAAGCTATCGACGCACTTAAATACAAAGGCAATACAGCTATACCTGATGCCCGTGCATGGTTTGAGAAATCCTTGAAAATCAGCGGAGCTACACCCTATCCATTTGTTGTTCAGACTTATTTTAAACTCTTGGTAAATCAAGTTGGAAACGGCGATATTACTACTGAGTTTGTAAAAGGAAAATACGATGAGTTGTCTGTATTGGTTGATAAAGGCATAGCAAAGAATGATAAAAACAGTGTGGCTTTTAAAGAAGTAAAAACACTAATGGATGAAATGTATGCACAGAATTTTGCTGATAAAAGCGATCCGGCAGACTGTGCTAAATTGATGGAGATTTATAAAAAAAGATACAACGAGAAACCAAATGATTTGGAAAACATCAAAACTGTCTATAATAAAGTTCGCAGTTGTAATGACAGTTTGTTTAATGTAGAATTACTGAAAAAACTTAACAATTTAGAGCCGAGTTATACGTATGCCATTCGTTTGGGTAATTTGTATATGAAAAATAAGAAATTTGATTCAGCTTACATCTTATATCAAAATGCAGTGTTAAAAGAATCCGATTCGACTAAGAAAGCAGATTTATTCTATATCATGGCCTCCTTGAAAGCAGATAAAGATGATTTTCCTGCTGCCCGTGATTTGGCAAAACAAGCCTTGCTGTATAGTCCTACTATGGGTAAAGCCAGTTTGTTAATTGGTACACTTTATGCCGCTAGCGGTAAAATGTGTGGCCCTGGCGTAGGCTTCCAGTCACAAATAGTATTATGGCCGGCTTTTGATTATTTCAAAAAAGCCAAAGAAGACCCGGCTACAGCAGAAGAAGCACAAAAAATGATTTCATCATACACCAAATATTTACCTACAACAGGAGATATAAAAACAAAAGGCTTGTCGCAAGGTCAAACCTATAAAATTGGATGTTGGATAAATGAAACTACAACCGTGCAGGCAATCGCAGGACCGGCAAATTCCGCCAATGCTCCTAAAACCAAGACAAGCACTAAAACTAAAACAAAATAATCAGTAAGAATTAAAATAATGTACGGCTCGCTTTTGTGAGCCGTTTTTTTTATTTTGTCTCATACTGAAACAAGTTAGCACCACTCAAGTGAAGATTTTTCGTTGTAGATTGTTGTTTATTTTCAAATTAAATTAAGCATAACTAAAATTTACAATGCTATCTTATTCCATCCTGGTTTATTTTGCTATCTTTGGAAAATCCTCTAAAAAATGCCAAAAGACCATAGCATTAAGTCCGTATTGATTATTGGCAGCGGACCTATTATCATCGGACAAGCCTGCGAATTTGACTATTCCGGCTCACAAGCAGCAAGAAGCTTACGCGAAGAAGGTATTGAAGTATCACTCATCAATTCCAATCCTGCTACTATTATGACGGATTCGGTAACGGCAGATCATATCTATCTCAAGCCCTTAACTATAGATTCTATTCGCGACATTCTGGAAGAAAGACATATTGATGCCGTGCTGCCTACCATGGGCGGACAAACAGCCTTAAATCTTTGCAAAGAGGCAGAAGAGTTGGGATTATGGGAAAAATACAAAGTACGTGTTATTGGCGTGGATTTAAACGTCATAGAAACTACTGAAAATCGTGAGGCATTTCGCAAGTTTTGCATTGACTTAGGACTTGCCGTAGCTCCATCTTATATAGCCAACTCTATGTTGGAAGGCAAGGAAGCAGCACAAAAAATCGGCTTTCCTTTGGTTATCCGTCCATCTTATACTTTGGGTGGTACCGGAGGCGGTTTTGTCCATAAAGCAGATGAATTCGAAGCCGCATTATCTCGGGGCTTGCAGGCATCTCCGGTACACGAGGTTTTGGTTGAGAAAGCCGTTTTAGGATGGAAAGAATTCGAGTTGGAATTGCTGCGTGATACCAATGACAATGTGGTGATTATTTGTACGGTTGAAAACCTCGACCCAATGGGCGTTCATACGGGAGATTCTATTACAGTTGCCCCTGCCATGACATTACCTGATACGGCCTATCAGGAAATGCGCGATCAGGCACAAAAGATGATGCGAACTCTTGGCAATTTTGCCGGAGGCTGTAATGTACAGTTTGCCCTCAATCCGGAAACGGAAGAATTGATTGTCATTGAAATCAACCCGCGTGTATCTCGTTCTTCTGCATTAGCATCAAAAGCAACGGGCTATCCTATAGCAAAAATTGCGTCTAAGCTGGCAATCGGCTATAATCTGGATGAACTGAATAATCAAATTACGAAGACGACATCCGCCTTTTTTGAGCCTGCTTTAGACTATGTTATCGTAAAAATACCTCGCTGGAATTTCGATAAATTTTACGGTTGCGATGATAAGTTGGGCTTGCAGATGAAATCAGTAGGTGAGGTCATGGGCATCGGCAGAAATTTTACTGAGGCTTTACAAAAAGCTTGTCAGTCTTTAGAAAACAATAAAATCGGCTTAGGTGCCGACGGCAAAACATCGTATAAAATACAGGATGTTTTGGACGCATTGGAGCACCCGAGCTGGGACAGAATTTTTAAAATTAAAGAAGCTATTTCATTAGGCGTTCCCATCCATTCTATACACAAACTTACGGGCATAGATAACTGGTTTTTACACCAAATTCAAGACCTGGTAAAACTGGAGAAATCTATTCAGAAATATTCGATACAAAATATTCCAAAGGCTTTATTATTTCAGGCTAAAAAATCAGGTTATTCCGATTTGCAATTAGCGTATCTGTTAGGAAGAATAGATGAAGAAGATGTGTATGAAAAACGGAAAGAATTTGGCATTCGCCGTGTGTATAAGATGGTAGATACCTGCGCTGCCGAGTTTGAAGCCAAAACTCCGTATTTCTATTCTACTTTTGAAAATCCTTCGTATAATGCCGATGGAGAATTACAATTTAATTCTGAATCAATTCCAAATAAAAATAATAGCAAAGGCTCCGTTATTGTATTGGGTGCCGGCCCCAACCGCATAGGGCAAGGGATAGAATTTGATTATTGCTGTGTGCATGGGTTGCTGGCATTAAAAGAAGAAGGCTATGAAGCCATCATGATAAATTGTAATCCTGAAACTGTTTCTACGGATTTTGATATTGCCGACAAACTCTATTTCGAGCCTGTTTTCTGGGAGCATTTATATGAATTAATTGAATGGGAAAACCCGATAGGTGTAATCGTTCAATTGGGCGGGCAAACAGCCTTAAAATTATCTAAACGTCTGCAAGAGAAAGGCATCAAAATTATTGGCACATCCTATGATGAAATGGATATTGCCGAAGACCGCGGTCGCTTTTCGGATTTATTAAAAGAACTCGATATCCCTTATCCGGATTACGGTACGGCTACGGATGCCGATGAGGCTTTGGCTGTTGCCAATAAAGTAGGTTATCCGGTTTTGGTTCGTCCAAGTTATGTATTGGGCGGGCAACGCATGCGCATTGTTATTAATGATGAAGAATGTGAAACGGCGGTCATTAATCTTTTGAAAGACATTCCGGACAATGTGATTTTGATAGACCATTTTTTAGACCGTGCCAAAGAGGCGGAGATTGATGCCATTTATGATGGCGAACAGGTGCAGATTATGGGCGTAATGGAACATATTGAGCCGGCAGGTATCCACAGCGGAGATAGTAACTCGGTATTACCGCCTTATAGTTTAGGTCCTATCGTGATAGAAACGATGAAGCACTATACCGAGCGATTGTGTAAAGCACTAAACATACGAGGATTAATCAATATTCAGTTTGCCATAAAGGGCGAGAAAGTATATGTTATAGAAGCCAACCCGCGTGCATCGCGAACGACACCATTTATTTGCAAAGCCTATCAGATCCCATATTTGAATATTGCAACCAAAGTGATGCTGGGTACACACAAGTTGAAAGACTTTACCTATTCCGAGAAGCTGACCGGTTACGCCATCAAAGAGCCGGTATTTTCGTTTGATAAATTTCCGGGAGTAAATAAAATATTAGGTCCTGAAATGAAATCTACCGGTGAAGCCATTTATTTTATCAAAGACCTATTTGATCCTTACTTCAGACATTTGTATAAGGAAAAGAGTATGTTTTTGAACAGATAATCAGTACAAACAAATTGTACTCAATACGGTTTCACCAAAGGCTTGTAAGGTGGTATTACTGATGATGCTGATATTATTCATCATGGATATGCCAATGTGGTGCAAAACCGCTTTATGTTGCAAATGAGCGATAGATAATATC
>CAYVGM010000058.1:0-13136 GCA_964451125.1 uncultured Chitinophagales bacterium | reverse complement strand
GCTTCGATGTCAAAAAAATAAAGCGGATAATTTATCTGACTAATAAATTCGTTTAGCTTTTCGTATTGTATAATTTCATTTTGAGTTTGAAAGGCTTCAATAATTGTTTTCTGTCTTTCATTCAAATCACTGTTCAGCTCAATCTGGTTTACTTTCTCGATACCGCGTTCCATCCAAATTGCCTTTTCCTGCATCGCTATTCCGGGCAAATACCAAACAGCATCTTTGTCAATATTTTTCCAGCAATAGCCCTGGAAATCGCAAGGGTAGGGCTTAGTACAATGTATGCCAATTGGAATTTCAGGCACTGTTTTCAATTCAAGTGTAGAGATGGCTTTCTCAATGGCTTTTCGCACATAAGCCAGTCTTTCTTTTATTTCCGGCAATACTGATGTAAATGAAAAGAACTTTTTTACATCCATATTCCCGTCATAAACATATTCATTATTTACAATCACTATTTGAAAATCCTTAAGAGGAATGCCGCTTTGTGTAATGATATAATACTGAATAGCCGCATCCAACAAATAAGTATTGGAAATTCGCAAAGAACTTTTTACTTCATAAGCGTAGTATTTTCCATCTCTGGTTTCAAAGATATCCAGTGCCGCCATGATGCCATTATACTTAAATGTGGCTTCATAAATAACAGGAAATTGTTGTTGAATCAATAATTTGGTAGCCGCAATAGAGCTGTCGTAGCTGAATGGATTTGCCGGAGATACATCCTTGCCTCCCGGAAATAATTGATGTGCTAATTTGCCGATACGATGCCCTCTGTCGAAGCGCTGCTGGGTGCTTTTATCGGGAATATCGCGCAGGTTATATGCATTCTTGTACAAATACAAGGACTTGGGGCATTGTATGCTTCTGATTAATGTTGATTTACTTAAGCTATGTGTAGATTTTGCCATCGCACTGTCTCAAAAAATGTAGTATATTTATCGGGTTAAACCATTAACCAAAAAAAATTTGAACATGAAACTACGTATAATTTACAGTACTTTACTGGTAATGTTATCCACCATGTTTGTACATGCCCAGAAGGGTGGCAATTTCAGCGTAGGTGGCTCATTGGGTTTGTCCTATATGCTGGCACAAAACACGTATTATCTCAATGGAAATGCCAAAGAGCTGGATTACAAACCAAAATTCAGCTATCATGCATTTTTGCAAGGCGGTTATAATCCGCATGAAGAACACGGCATCTTTGCTTACCTCAATTATTGCGCTGAAGGACAAAAATATAAAGACGAATTTCAATGGAAACTCTATCCTCAATTGCGTGGAGTGCATGAAAAATATGTTGACTTTAAATACATGGGACTTGGCGTCCTCTATCGTTTTACTCCTTTATTAAGTGGTCAAAAACAGCAAATACGCACAGATGTTTATCACTGGCGCATGAAGCTTTTAGTTGGATTTGAGCTTGATTTTTTGCTTAATGCACAGATGAAATATTATATCACCAATCCGGGTGGTACCCGTACGCAAATGCCTTATCCTATCGATCCTTCTATTGGCGGCTATCCGGGATATACGCCCAATTCATCTACTAATTACACTTCCTATTTTCAGCGAATGCAAGGAGTGGGTGTCATCCGCTTCGGCTTTGATTACGTGTTTGACAAAAACGTGTATATAGGTGTTGCTTTCGAGGCAAAAGCAGGTTTGAACGATATTAATGCCAAAGCCTATCGTGTGCATCCTGACTATAAAAAATCAAAAAACTATTTCTTCGGGTTGAACCTGGAAGTGGGCTATACGATGAACAAAAACAAGAAAAAAGACGAAAAGTCATCAACGGCAAACAAGAAAAAGAAATCGTCTTCCTGGCATGGCAAATCCAACCAAACAGACCACAATAATGAAGTGGATGAAGTAGATAAAAAGACAAGAAAGCGATTGGGGAAATAATACAAATAATTGCTAACAAATAAGTGTCTTTCAACTTTTAATTCTTTTAAGCGTTTACTACGTTATTGGTTGTAATTAATTAAAATTCAGTGTATTATAAAATTATTTCACATTTTTTTTACAAAAATCAGTCTAAATTTGTATTTTTTCTATATAAAATTGATTTGTAAGTTTGTCTTATTGTTCACAGTTTAAATACTACATACATGAAATCACCTAATATTATCTTTTCAAGCGTATTATTATTCCTTAGTCTGCTTACAAGCAGTTGTGTTTCGTCTACATCCGATACAGATCCTATACCAACAACTACCTTTGATGTAAACCTTTTTGCAGATGCAGGCAGCACAAATGATACCATTATTGCTGTAGATGGTGATAGTATTGCCTTTCAATATATTTCGGGTGTGGTTAATTCAGATTACCATAGTTACTTGGTAATATCTTCTAATCAACAGAATTTTGAAATTTTAGATAGTAAAGAATACCCATACAATTTGACTACTAATCAATATGATAGTACTCAATCTCCAATTGCTACAAATACATTAAATGAGGGTGTGCTTATAAATGATGCATATACTGCATATCCATGGGTTTCATTTATACAGATAAACCTGGGTTTAAAACCGTACTTAAGTATATCCACTTTAGATATAAGATTATCCGGGTGGGGGCTGCCTGGTGGGTATAGTTATGGGATGAAGAAAAATATAGAACAATACATTGTGCTGAGAAAATTAAAAGGATCACAACATCAATACTACTGGATAAAAATCAGACATAATACCAATGGATCCTCATTAGGATTAAAAGTATTAAACGGCAAGTATCAGCTCAATAGTATCACAACAGGACAATAATACATGATTTAAAATATATTTAGATAAATATGTTTTATTTAGAGCATGTATAATATAAATATCTATTCCTCTTTGCCATATAAGGTATATATTACATATCCTATGCAACAAACACCTATGACTAAAAAAACAGGACCAAGCGTTCCGCCTAAAATCCCTCTGATGATATTGAAAATCCCAAGAACCAAAATCAACTTCCAAGATGTTTTGGGTGTTGTTTCATTATTATCAGTCTGACCTGTTTCCTGGCTTTCTTGTTCGTTCCCTATGTCTTCCTGTTTTTCTTCCATTTTATTAAATTATTTTATTAACTAATTCTCCAAATCCAATATGTATATTTTCATTTTTGCATATTGCAGATAAAATAGTCGTGTCGCCATCCTCTAAAAAAGTGCGTTCTTCTGTGCCTATTTGTATTTTTTCTTTGCCATTCCACGTAATTTCTAAAAGACTGCCGAAACTGCTTTTTTCTTTTCCTGAGATGGTACCTGTGCCTAAGATATCTCCAATGCGCAAATTGCAGCCATTGACCGTGTGATGGGCTATTTGTTGCTCCGGTGTCCAATACAAATACTTGGCATTTGTTGTAGAAACAGTAGCTTTCTTACCAGATACTGTTTCAATTTCAAATTTAATCTCTATATCAAAGTTCTGATTTTTATCCGATTTAAGGTAAGCTAAAACCTCAGGCTCTTGTATTGGGGCAGCTGTTAAAAATGGTTGAAGCGCTTCATACGTAATTATCCATGGCGAAATAGCTGTGGCAAAATTTTTACCCAAAAACGGTCCCAGGGGCTGGTACTCCCAGCGTTGGATATCGCGGGCTGAAAAATCATTTAATAAGACGGCACCAAAAATATATTCGCTTGCATTTTGTATATCAACAGGCTCTCCCAGCTTATTTTCTTTGCCGATGATATAGCCAAGTTCTATCTCGATGTCCAAAGTCTTGCAAGCACCATAAACAGGGGTCTCGCCTTGTAAAATCTGGCCATTAGGCCGTTTTATATCCACTTTTGTGGTAATAATAGATGAACTTCTGCCATGATAAGCAATGGGCATGTGTTTCCAGTTGGGCATCAACGGAGGCATAGTTGGTCTGAACATTTTACCCACGTTTGAAGCATGTTCTTCTGATGCATAAAAATCGGTATAATCGCCCACTTTTACCGGTACATACATGAGTGCGTCACTTTGTTTATCTATTAAGTCATCATGAGTAATGAAATCCGGTTCATTTTCGAGTAATTGTTGTATCGTGTTTCTGGTTTGCTGATGGATATTTTTTCCCAAAGCTATAAAATCGTTGAGGCTGTCTTGCAAAAAAACATCCGTTTGAATAAACGGAAGTTTTCCGGTTTTGTATAAAGCAGATAAGTCTATAATAAAATCGCCAATGGCCATACCGGCTCTTTTGGATTTTATTGCATTCGAATAAATGCCATAAGGCAAGTTGTGAATAGTAAAATGCGGATGTTGCTGATAATTTAGCATATTCGATTTTTTTAGTTTTCAGTAATTAGCGCCTGCCAGTATTCTGCGGCTCTTCTGGTATGAGGAATGCAAATACTGCCACCTACGAGGTTGGCTATTGCGAAAATTTCATAAATCTGTTCGGTAGAAATTTGCAAATCGTGGCATTTGCCCAAATGATATTTTATACAATCATCACAACGCAATACCATAGAGGCTACAAGCCCCAGCATTTCTTTAGTTTTTGCATCTAAAGCACCGTCTGCATAGGCATGCATGTCGAGATTAAAAAAGCGGTTGAGCGTCAGGTTTTTTTGTTCAAGAATGACGTCGTTCATCTTAGAGCGATAGTCATTAAAATCTTTTACGAGTTCAGCCATAAAAAAAGACTATTATCTGCCAAAAGTACGACAAATAATAGTCTTAGTAAATTAATTCGGAGATCCGGAATTATTTTTTCTTTTTAGCAGGAGCTTTTTTTGCTACTGTATTCCAGTCTTCGAATAAATCGATACCACGGTTCATAGCATCCAATCTGTCATAATTCAAAGAATAGAAGATCTTTTTGCCATCTCTACGAGTTTTTACCGCATCAACGCCTCTTAATACTTTAAGGTGTTGAGAGGTGATAGACTGCTCAATACGAAGTGTGTTGTAGATTACATTTACGTTCACTTCTTTTTTGTCGTTAATCATTTTAATGATTTTCAGACGCAGTGGATGAGCAACTGCTTTCAGCAGCTCCGCTGCTCTTTCGATTTTTTCGGTGTTTAATTCGAAATTTTCCATATAAATTGTAGTTTAGTTTCAACAAAATTATAAAAAAATTATAATATCAAAACATTTTCTGATTTTTTTTCTGTGTAGTTTAATATATTTTCACAC
Source organism: uncultured Chitinophagales bacterium (assembly GCA_964451125.1). Classification (GTDB taxonomy): domain Bacteria; phylum Bacteroidota; class Bacteroidia; order Chitinophagales; family JADIYW01; genus JADJSS01. The sequence goes on along the minus strand of CAYVGM010000058.1, from coordinate 7,998 downwards.
AGATAATTGATTTATGTTAAATTTTTCTGAAAAAATGATATATATGGTGTGCATATTTACACAAATGTGCATAAAAAAATTCCCCTTGTCATAGGGGAATCTCTTTTTCAATGCTAAAACCTTAAAGAATCAGCTAATTAGTTAGTTAGTCTATATTAAATTGGTTGGTGTTTTTTCAAATGATGACATAGTCACTCCAAAATGGCTTATCATTAAAATAATTTCAGCAGTAAAACGAACAGAACGAATTATTTTACCAATTCACCTAACAATCGGTTTATTTCTTCCATTCTGTTTTGGTCAACTGAATAATAAATATATTTGCCGTCTCTGGTAGTAAAAACAACTCCTGAACGACGCAAAAGAGCCAAATGCTGTGATGCTACCGATTGCTCCATGCGCATACGCACATATAAATCTGTTACAGTGATTTTACCAGCTTCGTCAATAATCCTAATCATTTCCTGACGCATCTTGTGATTAATGGCGCGCAGTAAAAGCACAGATTTCCTTAAAACCTGATAATCAATTTTTAACTCAGGCTGCATGATGGCGTTGATGTTTGCTGACATTTCTTTGGTTTTATTTATTTTCAAATGTTGAGATTTACGTTTATATAGTGTAACTATTTGAAAATTTGGTTGCATCAAGAAACCCGTTTTGTGTTAATTTAATATTAAGCATCTGCAAGGGGCCTAATTTGATGGGGTATAAAAAGCCTTAAAATAGTTAGGTTCAAAGTAGGCAATATCCTCAAACTGTCGGGCTATATACCGCTGAAAAGCTAATAAAGACTGGTCTTCAGCACTAATTATATAATCGTGAAAAAGCAGTGAATTTTTAAATTCATCGGGAAGTTGCAACTTATTTATACCGTTGCCGAAGAAAATTATTTTTTTTTCACGAGTCAATCCTGTCAGCCAGTCTTCATCAAGTATTAAAGACGAAAATGATTTCTCTGCATTCAGATCTTGATTATAGTATGTTGTAAATACTTCCATTCTTCGGGCATCTATCATCGGAATATACCAATCGTAACCCGTTTGTCCATATCGATGAATACAACCATACGCCATTACCTGTAACGTGGGAATGGCAATTAAAGGAAGATTTTGTGCAAAGCATATCCCTTTTGCCATGGCAGCAACTATACGCAATCCGGTATATGAACCCGGACCACTGCTCACAGACACGGCGTGTATATCGCTAAACTTGAGCTTATTTTTATCCAGTATCTGTTGCACCATACTGTGTGCTACATCAGCAGTCTGATTAGTTTGCGCGGAGAAAAGGACATCCGTGCAAATGCCATTTTTGCTTATGGCAAATGACGTGTTCCCATAAGCAGCTTCGATATGTAATAGCAAAATATCCGGCATGTGCCTGCAAAAATAAAAAAATTAATTGCGTTGAAATAACTGCTATTTCAGATAGCTGTGGTGTGGTGTGTCACGATTTTCGTGGCACACCTATTCGCCTAATGTTGTTTCTCTTTCTTTTTCGGATTCCTGTCCAAATCAAACAACATACTGCCATATACCAACCCGCCTACTTTAGGCGAGCCATAAGCTTCGATATGTTTGTTGTTGTAAATATTAGAGCCGCCGACCATAAGCGTAAACCATTTCTCAAATTCGTAACTGACATTCATGTCCAGTGTGTGATAACTGGGCACCATACCGTCTCCAAAAGTGCTTTCCCACAAGTATTTATCTACCCATTTAAAATTCATGGCAAAGCCCAAGCCTTTCCAGATTCGCTGTGCACTCAGTCCGATATTAAATTTGTGTGCAGGGGTATTAAAACCTGGGATAATGGGATCTGTCAGATTTTTTGTATTCAAACCGGAATAAGTATAATTAAACGAAGCCACCAATGATTTCCAGATATAATAATTAAGTCCGATAGATGCGCCGTAAGCATCAACTTTTTTTCGTGCATTCACAGGCTGCTGGAATAATTTGGTATAATATGGGTCAATCATTGCATCAGCACCTGATTGTGTACCCACATAAACAGTATCAGCTGAAGGCGAATAATATCTGATATCACCGATAAAGTGGAAATAACGGCTGAAATATGCGCTTACATCTATATACAATTTGCCTTTCACAGCACCTCTATAACCCACTTCTACTGAGTTCACTTGTTCAGGACGGAGTTTCTCGTATTTAATAATTTTAAGCAAATTAAAGTTGATATTAATCGGATCGGCTTGATATGCTTCCTGAAATGCTTTTACAGAATTAGCTTCATATCCATAAACACCTTTTAAATTACCAAGTAAAGTTATTGCTCCCAAATCAAGTGAAATATACTGATTTTGCAAGGTCGGATTGCGGAAAGCTTGTTGGTAAGAGATGCGTACCGTATGATCTTTTTGTGTAAATATTGCTGACAAACGAGGAGATACTTGTATTTTGAAATTCTGGCTTTTATCAATCCGCAAAGAACCTATAAGTTTCAGCTTTTTCTTAAACAGCTCTACACTTACCTGAGTATATGCCCCCACCTCGTAGGTGTTGAGTTTGGCAAATTTAGCCTTTAAGTCCGGTGAACCATCAGCAAGCGTGTCATCTCTGTTTACTAACGTATCGTGAAAGATAGAACCAAATGAGCGAGGAATATACTCTCGGAATGCCAAGCCCCCAATCAGGTTAATGTTATGTTTGAAATTATGTGTGTAAGATGCTTCTGCATGATGCAAAGATGATTTATCCTGAAACTTGGCTCCATTGCGGAGATTGGCATCATTGACAATAATTTTGTAAGCCGAGTCAAAGCTGTATGTACCGGGTTGCAGATAAGCATTATTGTAGGCCTGTTCAAGTGCATATTCTCGGGCAGCTTGAACATTAGCTAAACTTGGCTCATCGTGGTAATCGTTATTATATTCGCCCAGTTTGGTAAAATATTCAGCAATAAAATTTGATACATAGCGAGGTATCCCAATCTTAGATAAATTAATAGCTGCAAATACCATATCATAAGCATTGCCTGCATTCTCAAATGTAGAATAATATTTTAGTGAAAGTCCTTTATAGTCCACTTGTAATTTGGGTTGATGAAATGTAATGTTTTTCACATTATAACGATTAGCTCCTTGATAAACCGCACTACCCATTCCAAATTTATACAGTAATTCAATTTGTAAATCTTTAACCGGTCTGGCATAAATACCGGCACTTGCTTTAATACTTTGTGTAATGCCATCTGTCAGATCTTTTTCTCTGTATCCCGGTGCGCTTACATTCACTATACCCGGAAATGCAACAGGATAAAAATCGAGATAAGCATTTAATGCCCTGAATTTTCTGGCTATTGCCGTATCATCACTTCGTTCCAGCTTGCGCACTATTTCGCTCATATTTACGTCTGTCGATATATCGCCGTATGTATTCGCAATTTCATCATCAGCCACCCAATCTTTGGCCCTGAAATAACTGCCCGAGATCTTAAAACCAATCACATCTCTCTTGTACTTTTTTTTGCCGAATGCTTTAGCATAACGCACTTGTGCATCTGCCATTTGTCTGCTTCCTCCTTTTAGTTTTATTTGTAAACAAGGATAGTCAAACGGATTCTTAGAGGTCATACTCACAACCCCTTGAAATGCATTTGCGCCGTACAACGCGGATGATGCACCTGAAATAACCTCCAAACTCTCCAAATCCAAATCATTGGCACCTACGAGGTTGCCTACCGGAAAATTTAAGCCGGGTGCTTGGTTGTCTATACCATCAATGAATTGTACGATTCGCACCGGAGCTGTAGTATTAAAACCGCGGGTATTAAAGACTTGAAAGCCCATACTCGATGTGGTCATATCGACATCTTTCATATTGCCCAATCCCTGATAGAAATTACCTGAAGCCGAATTTTGTATCTGCTTGGCATTTATTTTTTGTATGGATGAAGGTGAAGTTTGTATGCGTTCGCTAATGCGTGAAGCTGAAATTACAATATCATCTCCTATTTTTATTTCTTCTTCTTTCAAGCCTATTGTAATCTTTTGATTATCAGCTGTTACTGATAGCGTCTGCGAACTGTAACCGAGATAACTGACTTCCAGTTCTACCGGAAATTCAACATCTGCTATAATCTCAAAATTACCGTCGGCATCGGTAACAGCACCATAGTTTGTTCCTTTTATCTGCACGTTGGCACCTATCAGCGGTTCTTTGGCTTTGTCAGTAATCTTTCCTTTTATCGATTTAGATTGTGCGAAAATATTGTATGATAAAAATAAAAGCCCGATAACTAAAAACAGTTTACTGGAAATATATTTCATGGCTTGCAGTTTAAATAGGTTACTGAATGGTAAATGTTTTAGTTAGTCTTTCTTCCGGATGTTGTGTATGCTGAATTTCCATAAAATATTGTCCTTTGTCCAACGCTGAAAAATCAAATGTCATATATTCTGTTGAAGTCTGTTCAGCAAGTTTTTCACCAATTACATTATACACTACGATGTTGTATTTTCCGGACTTATTTATAACTAATGTAAATTGCCCTCTACTCGGATTAGGATACAGATTGGCATCCCAGTCGGGGTTTACTGAATTGTGCGTTTTTATGCTTACTACTTTTTGACTGCCGAAAACAGGCAATTCGATATGGGTGGGATATTCCGGGGCAAAGGAAATTCGTTGCACCGTTGATCTAGGAATATACTCACGCCCTTGAAAAAAATAAGTTCTGCCGTCTGAAGGTTTTCTTCTGAAAAACTCATTCGCATTGACAGGCACGTTTGCATTTGCCTGAAAACGCGGATAATTGCTGCTGGATATCAAAACCTTGATTCGGTGTCCTTGTGCAAAGGTATAAGCAATTGGATAGCACTGAAAATAGTATTCATAAACTTTCCCGATATCGATATTGGAAAATGGTGCATTGTCATCTTCATGCCCTTCTGCAATGCTACGTGCATATTCGCGGGCTCTGGCATTTACAGATCATTCTACCACAAAAAATTCTGTACAATCCGGAGATACGTCCAGTATTCTGATAAAGAAGTCGCAATCAGTAGGTCCGCTTGGGGCATTGAGCGGATTCGATTTGGCATATAATTTTACTTTAGGAAAACCAACAATACTTAAAGAATCGGTGAGTAAATCGGTTTCATATTTTAGTACTCCGGCTCTGTCCATCGTAAAGCGGGCAAAATTGGTATCTGCCAGATTCATCTGTCCTTGTGATTCTCTATCGCCCTGAGGTGTTAGTTCTATCATATTACCACCTCCAACAGTGATTACCGGATCATTAGGGTCGGCAACATAAACACCCAATCCTTCATCAGCAACGGGAGCTTTAAAATCGAGCTTGCCGTTTTGATGCAAATACAAGTTATGCCAGTTAATATTTCTTGGCGGAAAAACATCATCAGCCATCCAGTAATTACCGGCATACGAAACTGTGCCGCTATCGTTAGATGCACCTACTACATAATAACGTATATCCGGAATCTGAGTAAAATCAACACGTGGTAAAGAGTCAATTCTGCCGGATGTGCCGAAGCCTTGTAAAATGGGGCCTAATGCAGGAAGATCCAGATTGAACGGTATTACTAATGCCCCAACTTTTATTTCTACGGGCACTTGTTTTAGTCCATCAGCACCTAAAATAAAATTCAACAGTTCTAAGAACCGAATCTTGTAATCATTTGCAGGAAAGCGCACCTGTACTTGTGGTAATTGTGGCAATGGAGATTGCCAGGTAGTTGATTGCGGAATCAATACTTTCGGTTCTCCCAAGCGGTTATAGCCGTTATAATTCAAATTGTATCTGAACCAGCTTATGAGTTCAGATTGAGAAATATCGGCGAGATTTAAATCACCTCCTAAGTTGGTGATATCTATTTTTGTAATGTCTGTTACATTATGCGGATAGGTTTTATCGCCCGTGTGTGTAGAAGCAATAGTTTGGTGTGCCCATGGCCCAATTACAATCTTTTGCAGATTTTTTTTCTGAGTAATATTTCTGCGAATTAAATCATGGGTTTCGATAGAGCCATCTACAAAAATATCCCACCAGCCCGACACATGAAATACAGGCACTTCAATGTTTCCGTAGCGGGAGTACATCCCGTTTTTTTCACTTTCGCCTGCAGCATTTACCGGGGCATGTGTGGCATCCATATCACTACGGCTGATAGAATTGGGATAGTATCCACACGGATAATTTTCGTAGCGCACGGTTACAAAATGGTCAATGGCTTTATTGGCCGCTTCAAATTTATCAACGGTATTATAGTCTTTTGAAGAGTGAATATCATCATTCAGTCCAGTATCAAATGCCATTAAATCATCTCTTGTGTCTACAATTTGACCACGCAACCATCCGGTTACCAACATATCACGCAAGCATCCATTGTGAAAACCCGTACTTTTATAAAACTCTAAAGGACCCACGATAGGGAACAATGCCTTTAGTCCAGGTTGTGTCGGGTCGATTTTGTGTGCGGCTGCTGCCTGCAACTGATTGTAGCCCAGTGCGGATGCGCCAAATGTACCGATAGAGCCATTATACACTAAAGCCGTATCATCTGCAATTCCATCATGGTTGAAATCGAAAGTACGCACCAGATTGTTTTTGAAAAATTCTACCGTATTATACCCATCTTCATGATTATTGCCGTTGCGAGGATCACTCGGGTTGGTAATATCCAATACGTGCGTATAATTATGGTAAGGCCATTTTTTCCAGCTATCGGAATACAATGGCAAATAAGCACCTTGTGAAGAATATCTTCCGCGCATATCCTGATTTGCTCCTGCATATCCTAACAAAGCCATAGCAGAACATTCTACACTGCCTCTTTTATTATAGGGTGTTCTTTCCATAATCAAGGGCAATTGATAAGGATTTGGATTTGGAACTCCGTTGATACTGTCATAGATTAAATATTGAAACCCTTTATGCAAAAGAACCGCATTTATGGGAATACGCAGAGACGGAAAAGGTGCGGGTAATATGGTGATGTCAAATGTATCGACATAAGTAAAGCTGTCTTGCAAAATAGGCAGGAAAATGTCTGTCATCAATTTGGTGCCATCGGGCATGGGCACCGGAATTTGGGTGCGTGTGGCAAAGTCTGAAATATCATCGAGCGTTCCATTTATCTTTTCTCCGGGAATTACTTGTGCGCCCGGAATGGGAAATAAAGGAGTCTGTGCAATGCCATTAACAATTATACCCAAAAGTAAAATTGACAGAAATACTTTCTTCATAGAACTTGTTTTCTCTAAAGTAAGAAAAATTAATAAAGCATGAAATAATTTTGCAAAAAAAATGGAATGCTATTTTTTCATTCTGTCGTTAAATATTTTTTCAAATTTCTCGACTTTGGGCTGAATTACAAAACGACAGTAGGATTGTTCTTTATTTTTGTTGTAATAATTTTGATGGTAATCTTCTGCTTTATAAAACACAGAAAATGGCACTACTTGTGTCACTACGGGATTGGGATAAATATGCTGCTTATTAATTTCTTGAATGACAGCTTCAGCTTCATGCTGTTGCTCCGTATTGTGACAAAATATAACTGAGCGATACTGCGTTCCAACATCGTTACCTTGTCTGTTTAATGTTGTTGGGTCGTGCATAGTAAAAAAGACTCTCAGTAACTCTGCAAAAGAAACCAAACCGGGGTTGTACGTAATTTGAATAACCTCGGCGTGTCCGGTTTCGCCTGTACAAACTTCTTTATATGTCGGATTTTTTGTGTTGCCTCCGCTATAACCCGATTCTATCTTTTCAACACCATTCATTTGCTGAAACACGGCTTCCATGCACCAAAAGCAACCACCACCAAAAGTGGCTAAAGATGTCGAGTTAACAGTATCCATTTTTATTGTTTTAGTTTCTGTGTTTTGCAGGGTAGTTTTATTTCCGTTTGCCGTTTTGCATGCAGGCATAGCAAACAAAACAAGCAATAGTGTAAAGTGTTTGATAAAAGTAATCATCTCTTCAAATGTAATAAGAAATGTGCAGAGCTGG
>CAYVGM010000057.1:0-13325 GCA_964451125.1 uncultured Chitinophagales bacterium | reverse complement strand
GCACTCTTCACAACGGTTGCAGGTTGTGTGTAAACATTGGCGACCAATTTGCCCGTGCAGTTTATTACGGACGTTACAAGGTCATTCCCATTCGTGAAGAAATTATCAAGTTCTGCGAGAACATCGGCTTTGATTATATGGGTGCTATCATTTGGCAGAAAGTAACAACATCTAACACAACAGGCGGTGGCGTTCAAATGGGTTCGTATCCTTATCCGAGAAACGGAATTTTGAAATTAGATTACGAATTTATTCTTGTATTCAAAAAATTAGGCGACAGCCCGAAACCAACCAAAGAACAAAAAGAACTTTCCAAAATGACTGCCGAAGAATGGAACACATTCTTTGCTGGTCATTGGAATTTTGCAGGAGCAAGACAAAGCGGACATATTGCAATGTTCCCCGAAGAATTGCCGAAACGACTAATCAAAATGTTTTCGTTTGTTGGAGAAACTGTTCTTGATCCTTTTGCGGGAAGCGGAACAACAGCATTGGCATCAAAAAATACAGACAGAAATTCGGTTGGTTTTGAAATCAATCCTGAATTTATTTCAATCATCAAGGAAAAGTTGGAAGTTCATCAAAAGGACTTAAACGGAACGACTTATGAGTTTTTGCAACAAAAACAAGTAAAAACTGATTTTGAAAATGAAATTCAAAAACTGCCTTACATTTTCAAAGACCCACATACGCTTGACAAAAAAATTGATGTAAAAAAACTTCAATTCGGTTCTAAAATTGACAAAGAAAGTTCAACAAAAAGAGAAGAACTTTTTACAGTTAAGGAAGTTATCAGCCCAGAAAAAATTCGTTTAAGTAATGACTTGACTATAAAACTTCTTGGAGTAAAAGAAGATCCGATAATTAACGGCAAAGCAACATCATTCCTGATTGAAAAAACAAAAGGTAAACGGGTATTTCTAAAATACGATAATGTAAAACACGACAGTGAAAACAACTTGCTTTGCTATCTATACCTTGAAAACAAAACATTCATCAATGCTCATTTAATCAAAAATGGTTTGGTTCTAGTGGACAGCAATATTGATTACAAATACAAAGACAAGTTTTTAAACTTATTAAATTCAAAGTAATGCCAACAATACAAAAGCTTATTCAGTATATGAGAACCAATAACTTTATAGGAAGTTCAAATCCAGTCACTGCGGGTGACTTGGCTAATCATTTTGGTATTTCTGACGGTGGCGTTCAAGTTGAAATGAGAAATGTAATTCGTGAAGCTATTGCTAATGGTGAACTCATTGGCAGTCATAGTCGTGGGTTTTATTTAATTGGAACATTAGCAGAACTAGAAGAAAACCTTGATTCTTTGCAAAGTAGAGCAGAAAACATCCTACTACGCAGAAGAAATATGATGACAAGTTGGAATAATCAAAATAACACTAACCAATCCTCAAGGATAGATTTACACGTAAGACCATAATGAAAACAAAATATTCCAAAGAGTTCGGCAAAAAAGAGAAAGTTCTCAACTATGCGACACAAACCTATCAGCTTTCAAGACCCAACAAAGTTGGTGCTGTAATGGCACTTATTCGTGAATGCCAACCTAAAACCATAGAAGAATGGGAAAAGTGGTATTTTGAAAATGCAACAACTGACGGAAAAGCACCGAACAAAATTACGAAAGAGAGTTTGGAAGAACTTGGCGAACGTCTTTATGTAAAAATCAAAGAGATAGTAATTCCCGAATGGACGGAAGCATTTAACCAACTTACATTACAAGACTGTATTGAGTATATTTATAACCTTACCATCAATAGAACCTTTGACGGATTTATCAGGGAAAAATCTGTAATAGAAGATAATCTTGCAAAGACTTTTCCGGACATAAAGTTTGAAGAAAGCGACCCTGAACTTGACCACGCAGGCGACATTGATTATCTCGGTTGGGTTGGCAATAAAGCATTTGGCATTCAAATCAAACCTGTAACAGCAAAAGCAAACTTCGGCAACTACTCTGCGACCGAGAGAATGAAAGCGAGTTTTGACGACTTCACTAAAAAATTTGGTGGACAGGTATTCGTAGTTTTCAGTATTGACGACAAGATAAAGAATGAAGAAGTTATTGAACAGATAGCCCAAGAAATTAAACGACTGACAACGTGAGAAAGAGAGCCAAATCCTCCAACCTCGTCTTGGAAACAATAGTAGGACTGGCAGAAGTAAACTCAATATTTGTAATTCTATTGAGCAATAGTACAAATATTGGGCTGACGGTTTTCAAATACTCCACCAAGCCAATACATAAACCGATTTTTTGTATCAAAACTATAATATTACAAGTGAAACAGACTGTTTACAAATTACCATTAACTACAACAATACAACATGGGCATCTTTGACAAAATATTCGGCAAATCAAAATCTTCAGAAGAAATAAAAGCCGAAGAACAGCAACTCAACGAAGGGTTGCAAAAAACAAAACAAGGTTTTTTTTCCAAAATATCAAAAGCGGTAGCCGGAAAGTCAACAGTAGATATTGAATTTTTAGATGAATTGGAAGAAATTTTGATTTCATCTGACGTTGGACTTGCTACCACGATAAAAATTATTGACAGGCTGGAAGCGCGTGTAGCCAAAGACAAATATATCAACACTAATGAGCTGAATGCTATTTTAAAAGATGAAATTGCACGTATTTTAGCCGAAAACAATACCAAAGATTTAACTTCCTTTGTACCTGATTCGTCTGCAAAACCTTATGTCATTATGGTGGTTGGTGTGAATGGCGTGGGCAAAACCACGACCATAGGCAAGTTGGCATACCAGTTTAAAAAAGCCGGGAAAGAAGTCTTGTTGGGAGCAGGTGATACGTTTAGGGCGGCAGCAGTTGACCAATTGCATATATGGAGTGAGCGGGTGGGCGTGCCTATCGTAAAACAGGAAATGGGCAGCGACCCGGCTGCGGTGGCTTTCGATTCGGTAAAGAGTGCAGTTGCCAAAAACTCGGATATCGTCATTTTAGACACGGCAGGACGTTTGCACAATAAAACTGCTTTGATGGATGAGCTTTCCAAAATCAAAAAAGTGATGTCGAAAGTGATTCCCGATGCACCACATGAAGTGTTGTTGGTTTTGGATGCCAGCACCGGACAAAATGCATTGGAACAAGCCAAACATTTCTCGCAGGCCACACAAGTAACTGCACTTGCCTTGACAAAATTAGACGGAACAGCCAAAGGCGGTGTGGTTCTGAGCATAGCTGACGAATTTAAAATTCCCATAAAATATATTGGTTTGGGCGAAAAAATGGAACAATTGCAGGTGTTTAACCGCGAAGCCTTTATAGAAACCCTTTTCAATTAGTTTATGGCTAAAAAGCAAAAATTTTACGTGGTTTGGAAAGGACATAAGCCGGGAATTTACTTGAATTGGGAGGATTGCAAGGCTCAAATAGAGCAATTTCCAGGCGCATTGTACAAAGCTTTTGAAAGTCGCACATTTGCAGAAAAAGCATTTAAAGGCAAACCGCACGAATACTTGAAAATTGAATTGCCGAAAGAAGAAAAAGCTGAACATCCAGTTACACCCAGCATTGCCGTTGATGGCGCTTGGAATACAGCCTCGTTGGAAATCGAGTACCAGGGAGTAGATACAGCCACCAAACGATTATTGTTTCGGATGGGACCGTATCAGGAAGGAACAAATAATGTGGCGGAGTTCTTAGGTTTGGTGCATGCGTTGGCTTATTGTAAGAAAAATATGCTGGATGTCCCTGTTTATTCCGACAGTATGACGGCAATCAGTTGGGTGAAAAAGAAAAAAATGAATTCTAAGTTAGAACGCAACAATGAGAATAAAGTGCTGTTTGATTTGTTGGAGCGTGCAGAAAAATGGCTGCATGAGAATACTTATACTACAAAAATTCTAAAATGGGAAACGGAACTGTGGGGTGAAAACCCTGCGGATTTCGGCAGAAAGTAAACTTAAGGTCGGAAAGATTTTTCTAATAATACTTTTTTAGATGCTTTAAAAGGCAGGGCAATATATTTTTCTTCAACGTATGCCATTACTTTTACCAAAACTTCTTTTGCATTGCTGTCTAAGCCGTCGATATCCTTTTTAAAAGCCTGATATAAGGCTCGTTCTTTTATGTTTTTTACTTCATCAGGAATATTGGATAAGGCTAATTCCAAACTTCTCTCTTTGTATAATTTATTGAAATTATTCATGAAATCTTCCAGCATACTTTCTGCCTTGAACAATTCCTTTTTACGCATCTGTAAATTCTCGTTTGCTTTTTTCTCTAAAGAAGCTACATCAATATATTGAACGTGTTTTTGTTCTGTAATCTTTGATTCCACATCAGCAGGCACTGCTAAATCTACTATCACTACCGGACGATTGTCCGGATTTATTTTATGAAGTGTTTCTTGAGTTAAAACCGGAAAATGCGCACCCGTACAAGTCAAAATAATATCTATAGGCTCAGAATGGTTAATCAGCTTATCCAGTGTATATGCTTTTTTACTCAAAAATCTCGCAGCCAAATCTTCTGCTTTGCTCAATGTACGGTTATATACACTCACATTAGTTAAACCAAATTTCACCAGCAAATTTGCCATCAGGTTGTTGGTTTGTCCTGCACCGATTATCAGCAAGTTGGAATCTTTGGTAATGTTTTTCTCCAATAAGGTACGAAAAGCTAAAGAAACCACAGAAATTGGCTTTTCACCAATTTTTGTTTCAGAATAAATACTCTTGGCAAAAACAATAGCCTGTTCTACAGCAAGCCTGATTTTATCACCACACAAGCCGTATTTTTTGCAATTGGCATAGGCCGTTTTTATTTGACCTAAAATCTCACGCTCACCAATTACTAAAGAGTCCATAGAAGCAGCTACGCTGAGAAAATGTTTAATGGCATCTTCACCCTCAAAAACCAAGGCTTTGTTTACATGTAAATGAATCAGCTCTTTAGTAAAGTTCGGATTAATCAGTAAAAATAAATCAGACAAAAAAGTGGTATCTACATGATTATCGTAAGTAAAAAAGAAAGTAACCCGGTTGCAGGTATTCAAATACAGCAATTCATGGATACCGAATCTATTCTTGAGTTCTTCTAATTTAATTATTGGAAAATCAGTGGTATCCTCATTGGTCAGTAAATAGTCTTTCAACTTATTTACCTTAGTAGTTCTGTGAGAAATAGTTACAACCTTGTAATGACGCACTGATTCGATTTTTTATACCTACAAATATGCACAGAAAACAAGGAATTAAAAAATGATTAACATCATGTTTTATTTAAAATGGTCATTTTTTACTCAGGAATCTCTATTTCTACATAGTTTTTACCATTTTGGAGTTGTAAGTCTTTTTTTATACCTAGCGAATAACGCACAATAATATTTTTATTGTCTTGATTATCAAATAGTTTTCCGATTACTTTGGCATAAACGACCTTGCTGTTTACCAAATTTTTAATTTTAATTACCGTACCGATTGGCAATGTACGGTGTTGTACAACATAGGCAGTTTCCATTTGCCCCAAAGAGGTCGTCATTGGAGCTCCGGTACCGCGTTTTTTTTCAGTTGCCAATCCATTTTGCCCGCCAAAAAGAGGTTTTAATTCTTTTTGTGTTTCATTATTGCTTGCCTGAATGTCAGGTTTATTTACAAATGTCAGCAAAGTGTCTTTCTTTTCCGTATCCACTTTCACCGGTTTTATTTCAGTAAGCTTTTCTTCAGTTTTACTTTCTATTTTCTTAGCAACAGATAATTTATCTTCTGCCACTTTTTCAACTTCATTTTTTACAGGCGGGATATTCGTTTTTTTCGTTTCAGTAACTTTCTCCGGCAATTGTTTCTTGTCTTGCGCACTTTCAGCTACTTTTAGTTCCATTCCGGTTTTTATACTTTCACCCGGTTGTATTTTGTTCCATTTTACAAGGTTCTCCAGTGTTATATTGTATTTTTTTGAAATACTGTACAACGTTTCCTTTTCTTGTACGATATGTGCTTTTTTTACATTTGTATCTTGATTTGTCAGTTTAGTTTCTGAAGTTTTGGGCTTGTTTTTTACTTCATTAGGTTTCGCTTTATTGGGAATCCGAATAATTTGATCCGGATTAAGATTGTCTTTATTCAGAGCCGGATTAATCTTTAAAATCTCATCAATTTCTACATTATATTTCTTTGCTATTTTACTCAGGTTTTCACCAAAAACCACTTTATGCATGATGAATTTACTTTTGGTATTTTGAGCAAATACATTAACGGAACAAATCAACATAAAAAAAATCAAAAACTTTCTGCACATATTGCTTACTTTAGGGAACAAAATAGAACAGTTTGCCGTTTCTGTTTTATAAGAATTTTCAACATTCGTTTATATGAACAATAAAAAAATCAGTTTCGTATTATTTATCCTGTTTTTTAACTTCATTTTAGGATATGCCGGTGATAAAATATACCATTTTACCCTCAATCAGGAAATAGACCGGGGGGCATATCGTATTGTGAAAAAGGCGGTAAATGAAGCTACTGCCCGGCAAGCAGATTTTTTAGTAATGACACTCAATACGTACGGTGGTGAAATGAGTGCAGCAGATTCAATTCGTACTGCACTTTTGCATGCCAAAATGCCGACTATTGTTTTTATAAATAACAATGCCGCTTCTGCGGGCGCACTGATTTCTATAGCCTGTGACAGTATCTATATGCTGGATGGTGCCAATATCGGAGCTGCCACCGTAGTGGATGCCCAAGGCGAAAAACAAATTGACAAATACCAGTCTTATATGCGCGGATTGATGCGTTCCACGGCTGAAGCCAAAAATCGCAATCCTTTAATAGCTGAAGCTATGGTTGACGAAAGTATAATTGTACCCGGATTAAATGATTCAATAAAAATATTAACCCTCACAGCAAAAGAAGCTGTAACCTGGAAGTATTGTCAGGGTATTGTAAAAAATGAAAATGAGATTTACAAAAAATTGACACCCAATCCTGTTATAATTGAGCATCAGACTACTGTAATCGATCGCATTGTCGGGTTTTTATTAAATCCGTTTGTAAACAGCATTTTGATATTGATGATTTTTGGCGGCATCTATTTTGAACTGAAAGCACCCGGTTTGGGATTGCCCTCTATCATTGCCATTTTGGGAGCTGTCTTGTATTTTGCACCTTTATATCTGGATGGCTTGGCAGCCAACTGGGAAATATTACTTTTTTTCGCAGGCTTAATCTTGCTCGCGCTCGAAATATTTGTGATACCCGGTTTTGGTGTAGTTGGGGTGCTCGGTATTTTATGCATTATAGTGGGGCTTACCCTGAGCCTGATTGATAATCAGCATTTCAATTTTCCAAATGGTTTTTCAGAAACAATAGGATATGCACTGTTTAGAGTTACGGTAACGCTTATTGCAGGCATAACGCTTGCTGCTCTTTTTGGTGGCAGTATTTTTAATTTTCCGTTTTTCAATAAAATGGTATTGAAAGATGTCCAACAATCCGATAAAGGATTTACGATTAAACAAGATGAACAGGTAGAAATGATTGGAAAAAAAGGTATCGTAATCAGTGATTTGCGACCAAGCGGAAAAGTAGAAATAGAGGGCAATTTATATGATGCCATTTCGGATGCTGCATTTATTTCTAAAGGAACGGAAATAGTAGTAACAAAAGTACAGGGTTATTCTGTAAAAGTGAAAACTGCATAATTCTATTCATGCGCAATTTAGCTGTTATTCCTGCCCGTTTTGCTTCTTCCAGATTGAATGGCAAACCACTGGCAGATATTGCCGGAAAAAGCATGATACAAAGAGTATATGAACAATGTACAAAGGCAGAAGCGTTATCAGAGGTTATTATTGCAACCGATGATGAACGCATACTTCAGCATGTATTACAATTTACAGATAAAGTAAGCATGACCTCCGCATCTTGCAGAAATGGAACGGAACGCAGTGCTGAAGTTGCAGCCCGTCATTTAGCCGATTATGATTTTATTGTCAATATTCAGGGAGATGAACCTTTTATCAATCCGAAACAAATTGACGAATTATGTGCTTTATTTGATGTACATAAAAATGACATTTATACCCAAGTAAAACAAGAAACAAAAGAAGCATTATACCGAAATAAAAATGTGGTAAAAGCAATTTTAGATGAACAAACGTATGCCTTAGATTTTTTCAGAGAACCAAATGAGCTATTTACTCCGCCTTTCTATAAGCATATTGGCATTTATGGGTTTAAACCACAAACACTTTTGGACTTGGTAAAACTGCCTCCATCTCAACGAGAGCAGCAACTTCACTTGGAGCAATTGCGTTGGTTAGATAATGGCTATGCTGTAAGAGCAGGTATCACAGCCTATCACAGCATGAGTATAGATACCGCTGATGATTTAGCAAATGCAATAAAATATGCCGTTGGTTTTCAAGATTAAGCTTATAGTTTTACGTTTAAACCACATAGAAGCATAGCATTTTTAATCATAAATAGTTGTTCTGTGCAAATTAGTTTAGAGTGCCAAGCAAAAATATAGTATCGCCCATGGTATCGCCTAAGGCGATACCTATATTTTTCTATTCTTACCTCAATTTTGTGTTGTAAGTATTATTAATCCTAAATAAACTATGCATCTATGTGGTGAAAATTCTCACAAGAGATTATAGTTTTATTTTCAAATAAGGTTTAAGCTCGCTGAATGGAATTTCAAAACTTTGTCTTCCGGCAGCATAAGGCGCAATATCATAGTGATTATACAAAAACAAAATGCCCTTTTCTGTAATGGCAAAATTTTCGGAGAGCATAAATTTGCCGTAATCCGGACTGTCCTCGTCTTCAATATTTTCGCCTAATACAAAATAACCTGCATCTGCTAAACTTACAGAATCGCTGATTTGCAATTCATTTCTGAAATGTTTTTCAGACAGTTTCAATAAATTTTCGTCTTCAGTTTTCAGTATATCAGATAAAACTACTTTTTTTAATTTACTTAAATCATACACGTAATAATCCTGACTGCCGAAAGGATGTGCACCGCCTAAAAATATATCTGAATTATAAACCAATGTATAGTATTGTTTGTTTTTGTAGGCAGGAGTAATGTCTATAGTAGAATAATACGCTGCCGGCAAATCATCGTATTGATGTATGGAGAGCTTATCCTGATGATAGAGTTGAAAAAAAGATTGAATATAAGCTGAAACAGATGTCGTAGCTGAATCAAAATGCGATAACAATATTTGTTTTGTTTCGTTGTTTAAATATTGATTTATACTGTCGTCCTTTGTTTTAAAATCGGGATACCCAAAATGTAAATCAGGACAATTTTCGTTTTTCGCATCTTTACAGGTTATGTCTGTCGTGTCAATTTTAATTGTATCTAAAAGCAATTTATCCGTTGCAATAATTTTTTCGCGAGGCGATTGACAACGAATAAATAAGATGCCCGCTAAAAGACTTAATAAGAGTAGTTTTTTCATAAATATGAATTCGATACAAAAGTAGTATCTTATTCCAAAAAAACTAAAAAAAGAATTTAATTGAGTGCCGCTACAGACGTATTTGTTTGAACAGTCGCAGCTGCTTTTTGCTCTCTCTTGCGTTTGCGTCGTTCATTGTCTAATTTTTCTCTCTCCGTTCCTTTATAAATCAGTCGCGTTCCCATTACATAATCCCATAGTGGAAATGTTACACACCAGTTTTTATCCTGATCGGGTGCCATGTGATGATCATAATGCCAAGGCAGATATTTATATCCCCACTCAGGGTCTAAATGAGATTTTTTATGTACTCTGTAATAATTGTATTGCGAGAGCCAAAGCGCACTTACAAATCCCGGAGCTACCGGAAAAAGCGGTGCTACGATAGCTGCTGCCGAAGCCAGCGACAATACTTCATGTGATTGCGGATTTAACTCATCAAAGATGCGTTTTTCATAAGCCGGATCCCGGTATTCCTGTTGCAGTACTGTTTTGTGGTGGTCGTGCCAGTGATAGCGCCACATACTGTGTTTTTTCTTGCCTTGGTCGTGTAAGATATACTTGTGAAAATGCCATTCAAAAGCATTAGCGGTAATCAATCCTGCAATAAATCCGAACATAGCTGAATTTTATTTTGTGTGCCTCTAATGTCGCTATTAAGTATTAGAATCTGCTTTACAAAAGATAATTTAAAAGATTGCTTTATCTTTAGCCCATAGTGATGAAATTCAATATAGCACCGGATTATATGATGACAGTTTTTAGCCGTATTTCTGCAATAAGCAAAAGTGATTGGCATAGTATTAAGACGGATATGCAATTTTATCAGTCTTATAATTTTTTGCAAATAATTGAAGAACTGCATCCCGAACTTCGTATGCGTTATGCACTTATCTATAAGCAAGACCGGCTCTTTGGAATTATTTATACACAACAAATGGAATTTTCCTATCGGCAGGTTTTTACTTATTCCGAATCAAAAGAAAATATTTTTGTCAGGACTATAAAAAAATATCTTTCAAGCAAAAAAGTTTTTTTGCTCAATTTGGGCGATGTCTTTTTTACGGGGGATAAAGGAATTCTTTCAGAAAGTGAAAGTGAATTATTGCCTCTCATGCCCGATATTTTAAATCAAATCAATCATTCATTTCCTGAAAATAAAAGCGGAGCATTTTTGATGGCTAATATTACCTTGTCTGATGAGTCTAAATGTGTGTTTTATAAAAGTCAAAAATATCACCCATTTATCACAGAGCCGGATATGTACATACATATCCGTGAAGAGTGGCATAGTTTTCAGGATTATCTGAATGCACTTTCTGCAAAATACAGAACAAGAGCTAAGAAAGTGATGAGTGTGGCATCACCCATTGTGTGCAAAGCACTAAGTGAAGAAGAAACCTTGTTGTATAAAAATGACATAGCTCAATTGTATGCCAATGTGATGGATAAAACAAGCTTTAATCTCGCAAGATTAAATCCCGAATTTTTCATCAGGGTACTGCAAGAATATCCGGGAAATTGCACACTGAAAGGCTATTTTTTAGAAGACACAATGGTCGCCTTTGTGTGTTTATTTGCATGTAATGATAAGCAACTGCATGTGCATTACATCGGATTAAATTATGAGGTAAATACCCAATATAAGCTGTATAACCGTATGCTTTTTGATTTTTTGCATTTTGCCATTGAAGACGGATTTAATAAAATACATTTTGGCAGAACAGCCACCGAAATTAAATCGACCATTGGTGCTCAAGCTCTCCAGTTACAAGCTTATCTTAAGATGAAAAACAGACTGATGAACCTGATATTGCCCAGCTTACTGAGTCGCATCAAACCTCAGCCTTTTACTTTAAGAAACCCATTTAAATGACATATATTAAAAATGAATAATGCTTTATATATGACGAAAATCTGTATTTTGTTTGTGAAAAATCATTTAGAATAAGCATTAATTTACAGATCTTTACACTAGAATTTGAAGTATGAAAAATATAGTGATTTTAGGTGCAGGCACCTCCGGCACAATGATGGTCAATCATTTGAATAAGGAATTATATGAAGATGACTGGAAACTAACCATAGTAGATGAACGCGAAAAACATTACTACCAACCCGGTTATCTATTTCTTCCTTTTGATATTTATGAACCTGAAGATATTGTAAAACCAATACAAGAATTTATTCCTGAGAGAGCCGTATTGATTCGTAAAAAAATTGATAAAGTAGTGCCTGAAAATAATATTGTTTTATTGGCAGATGGCACTAATCTGGCATACGATATTTTGATTATTGCAACAGGAAATGATATTGCTCCGGAGGAAATTGAAGGGATGAAAGGTGCAGAATGGCAAAAATCGGTTTTTGATTTTTATACCTTTGAAGGGGCACTGGCATTACGCAATAAATTGCGTACTTGGGAGGGTGGAAAATTAGTGGTGCATATAACAGAAATGCCGATTAAATGCCCGGTTGCGCCATTGGAGTTTTCATTTTTAGCAGATGCTTATTTCAAAGAAAAAAATATGCGCGACAAAGTGGAAATTACTTATGTCACCCCATTAAGCGGAGCATTTACCAAACCTAAAGCCACCGCTACTCTGGAGCATTTACTCGTAGAAAAAGATATTAAAATTGAACCGGATTTCGCCATCGAACACGTGGATAATGAAAATAAAAAAATTGTAGATTACGGTGGCAAAGAAATTCCGTTTGACTTGCTGGTTACTGTACCTACCAATAAAGGCAGTGAAATGGTAGCACGATCCGGTTTGGGCGATGAGCTAAACTATATTTCTACTTATAAATCAACTTTGCAATCAAAAAAACATGCAAATATCTTTGTTATTGGCGATGCTACTGACGTACCTGCATCAAAAGCCGGTTCGGTAGCGCATTTTGAAGCAGAAATTCTGACAGAAAATATTTTGCGTTTTATAAAAGGTGAACCTTTAAAAGAAGAATTTGACGGACATGCCAACTGTTTTGTAGAAACAGGCGGAGGCAAGGCTTTGCTCATTGATTTTAATTACACGCACGAACCGGTAGAAGGTGAGTTTCCTTTTCCGGGTGTTGGACCGTTGCGTTTATTAAAAGAAAGCCGTATGAACCACATGGCAAAATTAGCCTTCCGCTGGATATACTGGCACATGTTGCTGAAAGGTACACATATTCCATTTATTCCGACACAAATGAGCGAAAAAGGAAAACATTATTAATTAACTAAAAATTTATAAAAAATGGAAAAAGCAATTGCAGGAAAAACAATTCAAGTAAATGATGAAGGGTTTATGACCGATTTCTCTCAATGGGATGAAAATGTGGGTACAGCATTAGCAACGGAAGCTAATATTGAAATGACACCTCGTCATTGGGATGTGATTCATTATTTACAGGAACAATATAAAAATGAAGTGCCGTTAACAATTCGCAAAGTTGGCGGTAGTGGTGTAGTGACCATCAAAGAATTTTATGAATTGTTTCCAAACGGTCCTTTGAAAACATCTACAAAAATAGCGGGCATACCCAAACCGGCGAGTTGTATATAAAGGAAAAAGGGGAAAGTAGAAAGGGGAAGGTAGTTTGATAAGACTTGTGAGTAGTGAGTATTAAGTAGCAAGTAGTGAGATTTTTAGAATCAAGAGCCAAGAGCCAAGATTGTAATGAGTAGCAAGTAGTGAGTATTAAGTATTAAGTAGTAAGTATTAAGTAGCAAGTAGTGAGTAGTGAGTAGTGAGATTTTTAGAATCAAGAGCCAAGAGCCAAGATTGTAATGAGTAGCAAGTAGTGAGTATTAAGTATTAAGTAGTAAGTATTAAGTAGCAAGTAGTGAGATTTATTATACAATAAATAACTCAA